>CANGMU010000006.1 GCA_947454665.1 Pseudomonadota bacterium
GGCCTTGCGGCACGCGCCGGTGGCAACCTGGGTCCGCCGGCCCTTGACCTGCTGGACGGCGAGCCCGCCGATCTTTATGTGCTCGAGTTGTCCAGCTACCAGCTTGAAACGACCGAGTCCCTGCGCCTTGTTGCGGCCACGGTGCTGAACGTGACGCCCGATCACATGGACCGCTACGCCGACCTGCAGGCCTATGCCGACGCGAAGGCGCGCATCTTCAGTCATTGCAGCCGGGCTGTCGTGAACGTCGATGAACCGCTCGTGGTGCGCATGCCTGCCGCGGACCAGGCTCGCCTGAGTTTCTCGCTGGATGCCGGATCCGGTGCTGATTACACGATCCGTCGCCACGAAGGCGCCTGGTGGCTCGCGCGTGGCACGCAGCGATTGCTGGCGGTCGATGCGATGCGCATCCGTGGCCTGCACAACGCGGCCAATGCCCTTGCCGCGCTGGCGCTGGGCGAGGCCATCGGCCTGCCGCGCGAGGCGATGCTCGCCGAACTGCGCGAATTCCCGGGGCTGCCGCATCGTGCGGAATGGGTCGCTGACGTGGATGGCGTCCAGTACGTGAACGATTCCAAGGGGACCAACGTGGGCTCCACGCTCGCGGCGGTCGCCGGCTTCGAGGGATCGCTCATCGTCATCGCCGGTGGCGATGGCAAGAACCAGGACTTCTCGCCCTTGAAGGCGGCCTTCGCCGGCAAGGTCCGCCATGCGGTCCTGATCGGCCGCGATGCGCCGCAACTGGCCACGGCGCTGGATGGCGCCTGCACGATCGAGCGTGCCGGCACGCTGGAAGAAGCCGTCGCCGCCGCGCGTCGCGTCGCCCGGCCCGGTGAAACGGTACTGCTGTCGCCGGCCTGCGCGAGCCTCGACATGTTCAAGGACTACACGCATCGCGGCGCGGTCTTCGCGGCGGCGGTGAAGGGGATGGCGGCATGAGCGCGACGCAGGCGGCGATGGGTCGGCAACTGACAGCAGGCGAGGGCTACCGCATCGACACGGTGTTCGTCGTGCTTACCCTGTCCATCTTGTTGCTCGGGCTCGTGATGGTCGGGTCCGCCTCGGTATCGATGGCGGCGCATGAGACAGGCGGCAACGCCTTCTCCTATCTCGAACGCCAGCTCGGCCTTACTCTGGCGGGCCTGACGCTGGCCGCGATCGTCGCGCGCGTGCCGACGGAACTGCTCGAGCGCTTTGCCTTCCCGTTGCTCGTGACGGCGGCGCTGCTGCTGATCGTCGTGATGATCCCCGGTCTGGGCCACGTCGTGAATGGCAGTCGGCGCTGGATCCGGCTGGCAGGTCTGAACTTTCAGGCGTCGGAAGGCGCACGCGTGCTTGTCCTCATTTTCCTGTCCAGCTATGCGGTGCGTCGCGAGGCTGAACTGCGTTCTTCCTTCATGGGCTTGATGCGTCCCCTGTTCCTGCTGCTGGGCTTCGCCGGTCTGTTGCTGCTCGAGCCCGATTTCGGTGCTGCGACCGTGCTTGTCGCCACGGGTTTCGGTCTGTTGTTCCTGGCCGGCGCGCAGATGCGTTGGGTCCTCGCGTTGGCCTGTGGTCTCGTCGCGCTGGGCAGCATGGCGGTGCTGTTTGCGCCCTACCGCATGAAACGCCTGATGACCTTCCTCGATCCCTGGGCGGATCCGTTCAATTCGGGCTTCCAGCTCACGCAGTCGCTGATCGCGATCGGGCGTGGGGACTGGTTCGGCGTTGGCCTCGGTTCCAGCGTGCAGAAGCTTTTCTACTTGCCGGAAGCGCACACGGACTTCCTGTTCGCTGTGCTCGCCGAAGAGCTGGGTCTTGCCGGCGTGCTGCTGACGATCGGCTTGTTCCTGGCGCTTGTCTGGCGTGTGTTCCACATCTCGCGCCTGGCCTCCGACGCGGGCCTCAAGTTCCAGTCCTACCTGGCCGCGGCCTTCGGCCTTTGGCTCGGCATCCAGGCCTGCATCAACATGGGCGTGAATATGGGAGCCTTGCCGACGAAAGGCCTGACGCTGCCGCTCATGAGCTATGGCCGCAGCAGCCTGATCGTCACCATTGCGTGGATGGGCATCGTGCTGCGCGTCTATCACGAGGCCACGGGCGAGACGCGCGGCGTTGCCGCAGCCGTCCGTCGTCGTGCTGCCGCCGGTGCCACCGGGCCGGTCGAGGCCGATGAATGAGCAAAGCTCCCATCCTCATCATGGCTGGCGGCACCGGGGGACATGTCTTCCCGGCGCTCGCGCTCGCGCGCCTGCTGCGCGAGCGGCAGCGTGAGGTCGTGTGGCTGGGGACGCGTCGTGGACTGGAATCCCGTGTCGTACCGGCGGAGGGCTTCCCGATCGAATGGCTCGGCGTGGGTGGATTGCGCGGCAAGGGGTTTGCCACCTTGCTCGCGGCGCCGTTCCAGTTGGTCCGAGCCTTGTGGCAGGCGCTGTCCGTCATGCGGCGGCATCGGCCTGCCGTCGTGGTCGGGCTCGGTGGCTTTGTCACCGGTCCCGGTGGCGTCGCGGCCTGGCTCTGTCGTCGTCCGCTCGTGATCCACGAGCAGAACGCCGTCGCTGGTTTCACCAATCGCTGTCTCGCGCGTCTGGCGCGGGAAGTGCTCACGGCTTTCCCAGGTGCCTTTGGATCGGGTGTCGCCGTCACGGAAATCGGCAACCCGGTGCGTCGCGACATCGCCGACCTGCCGTCGCCGGCCGAGCGATTCGCCGATCGCAGCGGCCCGATCCGCTTGCTCGTCGTGGGTGGCAGCTTGGGCGCCGCGCGCCTGAACAACGTCGTGCCCCAGGCGCTCGCTGAGCTCGAACGCCGCGGTGTGGCCCGCTTCGATGTGCGCCACCAGTCCGGTGAGAAGCTGATCGAGGCCGCGCGAGCCGCTTATGCCGAGGCTGGCGTGTCTGCACAGGTCAGTGCCTTCATCGATGACATGGCCGCTGCTTATGGCTGGGCGGACCTTGTCGTTTGCCGCTCCGGTGCGCTCACCGTGTCCGAGCTCGCGGCGGCCGGTGTCGGTGCCGTGCTCGTGCCGTATCCGCATGCGGTCGATGACCACCAGACGCACAACGCCGAAGTGCTCGTGCGCGCCGGTGCTGCCCTGCGCATTGCCGATGGCGAACTTACGCCGCAGCGGATCGCAGATGAATTGCAGCGCCGTGCTGCGGACCGCGGCGCGCTGCGTGACATGGCGCTGAACGCCCGCGGCTGCGCCCGTCCGGATGCGGCCGAAGCCCTTCTGGACCGTTGCCTGCTGGCTGCGAAGGAGGCTGCGTGAACCGTGCGCTGACCGATGGCATGCGCCGCATCCACGGCATTCATTTCGTCGGCATCGGCGGCAGCGGCATGGGGCCGATCGCCGAAGTGCTGCTGAACCTGGGCTATGCGGTGCAAGGCTCCGACGTGAAGCCTGGCGCGGTCACCGAGCGCCTCGCCGGTCTCGGCGCGAAGATCATGATCGGTCACGATGCACGCCATATCGATGGTGCGGATGTGGTCGTCGTGTCGACGGCCATCCAGCGCGACAACCCGGAAGTGGCCGCTGCGCTCGAGCGCCGGCTGCCGGTCGTGAAACGCGCTGAGATGCTTGGCGAGCTGTTCCGCTTCCGTCACGCGATCGCCGTCGCGGGCACGCATGGCAAGACGACCACGACGAGCCTGGTGGCCAGTATCCTGACCGAGGGCGGGGCGGATCCGACCTTCGTCATCGGGGGCCGTCTCAAGAGCGCCGGCAGCAATGCCCGTGTTGGGTCGGGGCCTTACCTCGTGGCTGAAGCCGACGAGAGCGATGCGTCGTTCCTGCACCTGCAGCCGATGGTGTCGATCGTCACCAACATCGACAACGACCACCTCGGCACGCATGGCGGTGACTTCGAAAAGCTTCGCCAGAGCTTCGTAGAGTTCCTGCACAACCTGCCGTTCTACGGTCTGGCCGTGCTGTGCGTCGATGACGCAGAGCTGCGTTCCCTGCTGCCCCAGGTGAACCGGCCGATCGTGACCTACGGTGTCTTGCCGGAAGCGGATGTGCGTGCGGTAGACATCGAGCGCCGCGGACTGCGCACCCGGTTCAAGGTGGTCCGCCCGGGCCACGATCAGCCGCTGTCGGTCACCGTGAACCTGCCCGGTCACCACAACGTGCTCAACGCGCTGGCTGCCATTGCCGTGGCCACGGATCTGGGTATCGCCGACACGGCGATCCAGTCTGCGCTGGCCGGTTTCCAGGGCATCGATCGTCGCCTGCAGCAGGTCGGCGAAGTGCCGGTGGCCGGCGGGGCGATCACCGTGATCGACGATTACGGCCACCACCCGACCGAGATCGCCGCGACGCTGGATGCCTTGCGGCAGGCCTTCGAGGGGCGCCGCATCGTGCTGGCCTTCCAGCCCCACCGCTACACGCGCACGCGGGACCTGCTCGATGATTTCGCACGCGTGCTGTCGACGGCCGACGCCCTGGTCGTGACGGATGTCTATGCTGCGGGCGAAGCGCCGATCAAGGGCGCGGATGCCCGCGCGATATGCCGCGCCGTGCGTTCGCGCGGCAGCGTGGAGCCGGTGCTGGTTCCCAAGGTGGATGAGATCGCAGCGACGCTGTCGACGCTTCTTCGTCCGGGTGATGTCGTTGCGATGATGGGCGCTGGCAGCATCAGCGCCGCGGCCCATGAACTGCCCGCGAAGCTCGTTGCCTTGGGCGTTGGTGCAGAGGGCTGGCAGGCCGTGGACCGGAGGCGCCCTTGAGCCTCGTCATTTCCCCCCAGTTCGCCGATCGCGTGCGCCGTGACGAGCCTTTGTCGCGCCACACGTCCTGGCATGTGGGTGGACCGGCAGAGTTGTTCTTCATGCCGCGTGACCGCGCGGACCTCGTGGACTTCCTCAAGCAGTTGCCGGTGGGTACGCCACTGCTGTGGCTCGGTCTCGGCAGCAACTTGCTGGTGCGCGACGGCGGCGTGCGGGGCGTCGTCGTGTCGACGAAGGAATCGCTCGGCACGCTCGAGCGCCGCGGCGAGCGCGAGGTCCATGCCGAGGCTGGCGTGGCCTGCGCACGCATCGCCCGCGAGTGCGCGAAATGGAATATCGGACCTGCTGAATTCTTCACCGGCATCCCGGGCACGCTCGGCGGCGCCCTCGCGATGAACGCCGGTGCCTTCGGTGGCGAGACCTGGCAGCACGTGTCCCAGGTCGAGACCGTCGATGCGCAGGGCACGGTTCGTGAGCGTTCCGCCTCCGAATACGCCGCCGGCTACCGGCATCTCCAAGCGCCTGCCGCCGGTGAGTGGTTCCTCGCGGCGACGCTGCGGTTCGAAGGCGTCTCCAGCGCCGAGGCCACGAAGGGCCTGCTCGAGAAGCGACGTGCCACGCAGCCGATCGGCGAGTGGAGCTGCGGCTCCGTCTTCACGAATCCGCCCGGCGACCATGCCGCGCGCCTGATCGAGGCCACCGGCCTCAAGGGTTTCCGACTTGGCGGCGCGGTCGTCTCGACCAAGCACGCCAACTTCATCCTGAACGAGGGCGACGCGACGGCCCGCGACATCGAGTCGCTGATCCAGCACGTGCAGCGCGAAGTCGCGCGCGTGCAGGGCGTCCTGCTCCAGCCCGAATGCCGCTTCGTCGGCGAGGCCGCCTGACCATGAACCTGTCCCACGATCCCGCCCGCATGAAGCGCATCACCGAAGCGGCTGACTTCGGCAAGGTCGCAGTGCTGTTCGGCGGTTCCTCGCCTGAACGCGAGATCTCGCTCAAGTCCGGCCACGCCGTGCTGGCCGCCTTGAAGCGCCGCGGCGTCGAAGCCGAGGGCTTCGATCCGCGCGACCTGCCGCTGCAGAAGCTCAAGGACCGGCACTTCGACCGTGTGTGGATCGCCCTGCATGGTCCCGGTGGTGAGGACGGCACGCTGCAGGGCGCGCTGGAATTCCTCGGCATGCCCTACACCGGTAGTGGTGTCCTGGGTTCGGCGATCGGCATGGACAAGCTGCGCACCAAGCGTCTGGCCGCGGCGGTCGGCATCGGCACGGCGGAAACAGTCGTGCTGAGATCTGCAGCCGACTGTCAGGTGGCGCTCGAGAAGCTCGGGCTGCCGCTGATCGTGAAGCCGGCCACGCAGGGCTCCAGCGTCGGCATGAGCAAGGTCACTGAGGCGGCCGACCTGGAAGGGGCCTGGCAGCGCGCTGCGGCCGTCGATCGGGTGGTTTTCGCGGAAGCCTGGATCACCGGTGCCGAATACACCGTTGCGGTGCTGCACCGTCGTGCGTTGCCCGCCATCCGCATCGAGGCGAGCAACGCATTCTATGACTACGAGGCGAAGTACTTGCGCAACGACACGCGCTACCACTGTCCCTCGGGTCTTTCCGCGCCGGCTGAAGCGCACCTCTCCAGCCTGGCTATCGCGGCCTTCGATGCCATCGGCGCCGAAGGCTGGGGTCGCGTGGATTTCATGGCAGACAAGACCGGACGGCCAATGATGCTCGAGGTCAACACCGTGCCCGGCATGACCGACCACAGCCTCGTACCGATGGCCGCGCGCGCCGCCGGCCTCGATTTCGAGGAACTGTGCTGGCAGGTACTGGAGACCAGCTTCACGCGCCGCCCGCTGGACGGAGAGGGTTAACGCATGTTCGGCATTGGCAAAGGCAACAAGCGCAATCGCAGCCGTGCCCGCCGGCCGGAGGCCCGCGTCGGCGTCTCGGTCTCGCTGCCGCGTTGGCGGCCGTCTTTCGGCCGCCTTGCAGGGATCGACTGGAAACGTTGGGCTGGCACCGGCGTCAGCCTCGCCATCGTGCTGGCGGCTATCTGGGGCGTCCGCATCGCGCTCGATCAGCCCATCCAGGCCGTGACGCTGGCGGGTCGCTTTCAGCGCGTGTCACCGATGGATGTCGAAAAGGCCGTCCGCGCCGCAAGCCGCGGTCAGGGCCTGGTGGCGGTGGATCTGCACGAAGTCGCCGATGCCGTGCGTCGCATCCCCTGGGTCGATAGCGTCAGCGTCGGCCGTATCTGGCCGCGTGGCCTGGCCGTACACGTGATCGAGCAGGTACCGGTGGCTCGCTGGGGCGACAAGGGCCTGCTCAATGCCCGCGGCGAAGTGTTCGTGAACGCCGCTGGCCGGTTGCCGGACGAATTGCCGGAACTGCTCGGACCGGATGGCACGGAGGCAACCGTGACACGCCAATACCTCGCCGCCCACGGACGTATCACGGAGGCCGGCATGCGGCTGGCGCGCGTGCAGCTCGACCCGCGCGGCGCCTGGGAGTATTCGCTCGACAGTGGCGTCGTGTTGCGCCTCGGACGCCGGCAGGTGGACGAACGGTTCGAGCGGTTTCTGACGGCGGCCACGCGAGTGTTGAGCACGCGCGGTCCGGAAGTGGCATACATCGACTTGCGTTACGCGAACGGCTTCGCCGTTGGCCTGCGCAACTGAAGACAGGAGTCCCGCAGCAGTGGCGAAGCGGTCTGACAGAACCTTGATCGTGGGCCTGGACATCGGAACGTCCAAGGTGGTGGCGCTCGTGGGCGAGCTGCAGCCGGATGGCCGCATCGACGTGATCGGCAAGGGCTCCCACCCGTCCCGCGGCCTGAAGAAGGGCGTGGTCGTCAACATCGAGTCGACCGTCCAGTCGATCCAGCGTGCCGTCGAAGAGGCCGAGCTGATGGCTGACTGCGAGATCAACGCGGTCTATGCAGGCATCGCCGGCAGCCACGTCCGGAGCCTCAATTCCCACGGCGTCGTGGCGATCCGCGACCGCGAGGTGACGCCGGCGGATGTCGAGCACGTGATCGATGCGGCCAAGGCCGTGGCCATCCCGGCCGACCAGAAGATCCTGCACGTTCTGCCCCAGGAATTCGTCATCGACGGCCAGGAAGGCATCCGCGATCCCATCGGCATGTCCGGCGTGCGGCTCGAGGCGAAAGTGCACATCGTGACTGGCGCGGACAGCGCCGCGCAGAACATCGTCAAGTGCGTGCAGCGCTGCGGACTCGTCGTCGAAGACGTCGTTCTTGAGCAGTTGGCGTCCGCACATTCCGTGCTCACCGAAGACGAGAAGGAACTTGGCGTCTGCATCGTCGACATCGGTGGCGGCACGACCGATTTAGCTGTTTTCTCTGGCGGAGCAATCCGTCATACTGCCGTCATTCCAATCGCTGGTGATCAGGTCACCAACGACATAGCGGTCTCGATGCGAACACCGACGCACTACGCAGAAGACATCAAGATCCGACACGCTTGCGCGCTGTCACAGTTGGCCGACCCCGACGAAAGCATCGAGGTCCCCAGCGTCGGTGACCGTCCCGCCCGCCGGCTTGCCCGCCAGACCCTCGCTGAAATCGTCGAGCCCCGCTATGAGGAGCTCTTCGGCCTCATCCGTGACGAACTGCGCCGGAGCGGTTTCGAAGAAGTCATCGCCGCGGGCATCGTGCTGACCGGTGGCAGCGCCAAGATGGAAGGCGCGATCGACCTCGCCGAAGAAATCTTCCACATGCCGGTGCGGCTCGGACTGCCGACCGGTGTTTCCGGCCTCACTGACGTGACCCAGAATCCGATCTATTCGACCGGCGTGGGGCTTCTGCTCTACGGCCGCGAGAATGCGGTGCCTGTCCGCCAGGGACGCCAGTTGCCGGTGGATGTCGGCAACGTGCTTGCACGAATGAAGTCCTGGTTCCAAGGGAATTTCTAGCTTTTCCGTTATTTGCCGCTTTTATCTCAGGAGCTCGCGCAATGTTTGAACTCATGGACGCCTACAGCCAGAACGCCGTCATCAAGGTCATTGGTGTTGGCGGCGGCGGCGGAAACGCCGTGTCGCACATGGCTACCTGCGGCATCGATGGAGTCGACTTCCTGTGCGTGAACACGGACGCCCAGGCGCTGAAGCACTCGAAGGTGAAGACCTCGCTGCAGATCGGCGGCGACATCACCAAGGGCCTGGGCGCCGGCGCCAACCCGGAAGTGGGTCGCTCGGCCGCCATCGAGGACCGTGAGCGCATCGTCGAGATGATCGACGGCTGCGACATGCTCTTCATCACTGCCGGCATGGGCGGCGGCACCGGCACGGGCGCGGCGCCGGTCGTTGCCCAGATCGCCAAGGAGCTCGGCATCCTGACGGTCGCCGTCGTGACCCGCCCCTTCGACATGGAAGGCCACAAGCGTTCGACTGCCGCAGAGAACGGCATCAACGAGTTGGGCAAGTACGTCGATTCCCTGATCACGATCCCGAACCAGAAGCTGCTGACGGTGCTCGGCGCGCAGACCACGCTGCTCGACGCCTTCAAGGCCGCCAACCAGGTGTTGCAGGGCGCCGTGCAGGGCATCGCCGAGCTGATCACCCGTCCGGGCCTCATCAACGTCGACTTCGCCGACGTGAAGACAGTCATGGCGGAAACGGGCATGGCGATGATGGGCAGCGGTGCCGGCGTCGGCGAGGGCCGTGCGCGTATCGCGGCCGAAGCCGCCGTTTCGTCGCCGCTGCTCGAGAACATCGACCTGTCCGGCGCGCACGGCATCCTCGTGAACGTCACCGCGGGCATGGACCTGTCCATCGGCGAGTTCGAAGAGGTCGGCAAGATCGTCAAGCAGTTCGCGTCGGAAGATGCGACGGTTGTCGTCGGCACGGTCATCGACCCGGAAATGACCGGCGAGCTGCGTGTCACGGTCGTGGCCACGGGCCTGAACCGCGCCGTCGTCACGCGGCAGCAGCCGGCGCCCGCGCCTGTCGTTGCGCGTGCCGAACCGGCTGTGCGGGCCGTGCGCGCGCCGGCCGCGGCGCCGCAGCGTCCGGTCGCCGCTCAAGTCAATTACAGCGAATTCGATGCCCCGGCAACGCAGCGCAGCCAGCAGCGTCGCGCGGTGGGTGACGGCATCGCCGTCGAGCCGCTGAACGAAGACCTGCTGGACATCCCGGCCTTCCTGCGCCGCCAGGCCGACTGACCGCCGGTTGCCGGCCTGGCTGTGGTACGGTAGCGCCCCATCCGGGGGCTACCGCACCCCATCCTGATTAGAGAAATGGTCGGGCAACGCACACTCAAGAACAGCATCCGCGCCACCGGCGTGGGTCTCCATACGGGCACCAGGATCATCATGACCTTGCGGCCCGCCGAGCCCGACACGGGCATCGTGTTCCGCCGCGTCGATCTGCCTGGTGCCCCTGAAGTCCGGGCCCGCGCCACGAGCGTCGGCGAAACCCGCCTGGGCACCACGCTTGTCGAGGGCGAGGCCAAGGTTTCCACCGTCGAGCACCTGCTGTCCGCGATCGCCGGCCTTGGCATCGACAATGTCGTCGTCGAGGTGGATTCCGGCGAGGTGCCCATCATGGACGGCAGCGCGGGTCCTTTCGTCTTCCTGCTGCAGTCGGCAGGCATCGCCGAGCAGGCTCGCCCCAAGCGCTTTGTCCGTGTGCTGAAGCGCGTCGAAGTGCGCGACGGCGACAAGTGGGCCCGCTTCGATCCTTACGATGGCTTCCGGGTCAACTTCGAGATCGAGTTCGACCATCCGGTCTTCAAACGCCATTCGCAGACGGCGTCGATGGATTTCTCCACGACGACCTATCTGAAGGAAGTCAGCCGCGCACGGACCTTTGGCTTCATGCGCGACCTCGAAACCATGCGCGCGCACAACCTCGCGCTGGGCGGCAACCTCGACAACGCGATCGTCCTCGACGATTCAGGCGTCATGAACGAGGACGGGCTGCGCTCCGAGGATGAATTCGTGAAGCACAAGATCCTCGACGCGATCGGGGACTTGTACCTGCTGGGCCATTCACTGATCGGCGAATTCTCGGGTTTCAAGTCCGGTCACGGCCTGAACAACCGCCTGTTGCGCGCGCTGTTGTCGGACCGTTCGGCCTGGGAAGAGGTCATCTTCGAGAAGCCCGAGCAGGCGCCTATTTCCTACGCCGAACCGCACGCGGTGCCCGAAACCTCCAACGACTGACCGGCGCTTCTAGCGTCGCAGGTTGCCGGTTGGCATGACGCGAACCGTGATGCGGCTGCCTGGCGCTGCCGCGTCTGCCATGTCCGGTGGGGATTCGGCCAGCGCGAGTTTCAGGCGCGCCGCCCAGGTCGCTGCATCCGCGAACACCACCACTTCGCCGGGCTTGGCGATCACCGCCGCCACGTGTGGCCGCAGTTCTTCCGGCAATTGCGCCACAAGCCGTTGGCGTAGCACCTCGGCACCGTCCGCACCCAGCCGGACCGCAGCCAAGGCGTCGCCCCGCAGCGTCCGCTGCAGCAGGTCGCCGGCGGCGGTGGGGCGCGAGCGGGGTCGGAAGGGTCTGCCGGGCATGTGGGCGGGCTTTTTAGGGTTGAAATGGCGTGTCGAGGAACCATGGTAGCCGCCAGGACCCTCTTATGCCGTAAAATGGTCGGTCGACCGATCCCCCAAGGAATACTCCGTGCTCCAGTTCTTGACGCGTATTTTCGGCAGCCGCAACGAACGCATCGTCCGCGGATATGGGCGGATCGTGCGCGCGGCCGGCGAGCTGGAGCCTTCCCTGCAGGCGTTGTCCGACGAGGCGCTGGGCGCCAAAACGGTTGAATTCCGCGAGCGGATGCAGGCTGGCGCGACGCTGGATGCGCTACTGCCGGAAGTCTTCGCCGTCGTGCGCGAGGCCGCGCGCCGCGTCATGAAGATGCGCCATTTCGACGTTCAGCTCATCGGCGGCCTGACGCTGCACGAGGGCCGCATCGCCGAAATGCGCACCGGCGAAGGCAAGACGCTGATGGCGACGCTGGCGGCTTACGCCAACGCCCTGCCCGCCGAAGGCGTGCATGTCGTCACGGTCAATGAATACCTCGCTCAGCGCGACGCGGACTGGATGGGCCCGCTGTACCGCTTCCTGGGCCTCACGGTTGGCGTGATCAGTGGCCAGCAGGCGTCCGAGGAAAAGCGCGCGGCGTATGCCTGCGACATCACCTACGGCACCAACAACGAATTCGGTTTCGATTACCTGCGCGACAATCTCGCGTTCCGTCTGGAAGACCGGGTGCAGCGTCCGCTGGCCTATGCGGTCGTCGACGAAGTCGACTCCATCCTGATCGACGAGGCGCGCACGCCGCTCATCATTTCCGGCCCTGCCGAAGAAAGCACAGAGCTCTACCAGGCCATCAACGCGCTGGTGCCGCAGCTCGTGCGCCAGGAAGTCGAGGAAGGCCCGGGCGACTATTCGGTCGACGAGAAGGGCAAGCAGATCCATATCACCGAGGCCGGCCACGAGCGTGTCGAGCAGCTGATGTCCGAGGGCGGCCTGCTGCGCGAAGGCGAGAGCCTCTACGACGCGGCCAACATCCGCCTGATGCACCACCTGAACGCGGCGCTGCGGGCGCACGCGCTCTACCATCGCGACCGCGAATACATCGTACGGGGTGGCGAGGTCATCATCGTCGATGAGTTCACCGGTCGCACCATGCCGGGCCGTCGCTGGTCGGATGGCCTGCACCAGGCCGTCGAGGCCAAGGAAGGCGTCAGCATCCGCGAGGAGAACCAGACGGTCGCCTCGATCACCTTCCAGAACTACTTCCGCCTCTACAAGAAGCTCTCCGGCATGACCGGCACGGCCGATACCGAAGCGCCGGAATTCCTGCAGATCTATGGCCTCGAGGTCGTCGTGATCCCGACGCACCGACCCATGGTCCGCAAGGACCACGCGGACCTTGTCTACCTGTCGCAGGAAGACAAGTTCAACGCGATCATCGAGGACATCAAGGACTGCGCGCAGCGTGGCCAGCCGGCGCTGGTCGGCACGACGTCGATTGAAACCTCCGAATACCTGTCTGGCCTGCTGAAGAAGCAGGACATCGCCCACGAAGTGCTGAACGCCAAGCAGCATGAACGCGAGGCACACATCGTTGCCCAGGCTGGCCGTCCGGGTGCGGTGACGATTGCCACCAACATGGCCGGCCGCGGCACGGACATCAAGCTCGGTGGCAACCTCGAGTTCGAGCTGGCTGACCTGGAAGCCGCCGGCGAGACCATCGATGACGCGCGTCGCGCGGCCTTGCAGGCGGAATACGACGAGCGGCACCAGAAGGTGCTGGCCTCGGGCGGCCTGCACATCATCGGCACCGAACGCCACGAGTCCCGCCGTATCGACAACCAGCTGCGCGGCCGTTCCGGTCGCCAGGGAGACCCGGGT
This sequence comes from Pseudomonadota bacterium, assembly GCA_947454665.1. Classification (GTDB taxonomy): domain Bacteria; phylum Pseudomonadota; class Gammaproteobacteria; order Steroidobacterales; family Steroidobacteraceae; genus ZC4RG30. The sequence continues at coordinate 13,086 of CANGMU010000006.1, forward strand.
TCCAGCCGCTTCTATCTCTCGATGGAAGACCAGCTGATGCGCATCTTCGGCGACCCGAACCGCACCAAGCGCCTGCTGGCGCTGGCCGGCATGAAGCAGGGCGAGGTCATCGAGAGCGGCATGCTGACGCGCCAGATCGAGAAGGCGCAGCGCAAGGTCGAAGCCCACAACTTCGACATCCGCAAGCAGCTGCTGACCTTCGACGACGTGGCCAACGACCAGCGCAAGGTGGTCTATCACCAGCGCACGGCGCTGCTCAGCGCGCCGGACCTCAAGGATGCGGTCGACAGCATGCGCGAGGATTCGGTCGCCGCCGTGATCGACCTGCACGTGCCGAAGCAGGCCAGCCCCTCGGACTGGGACCTCGATGGTCTTGCCGAGGCAATGGCGCGCGACTTCAACACGCGCATCGAACCCAAGGCCTGGTTGGGCGACAGCGAGGAAGTCGACGAAGTCGGCTTCCGCCAGCGAGTCGTCGACGCGGCCAATGCCGTCTACGACGAGAAGTGCACGCGCATCGGTCGCGAGATCATGTCGCAGGTCGAGCGCGACGTCGTGCTGCGCACGCTGGACCAGCACTGGCGCGACCACCTCGCTGCGATGGACTACCTGCGCCAGGGTATCCACCTGCGCGGCTATGCCCAGAAGGATTACCGCTACGAATACAAGCGCGAATCCTTCGAGCTCTTCCAGGCGATGCTCGAGCGCGTGAAGCACGAGGCCTCTTCGTTGCTCTCGAAGGTCGAGATCCGCACTCAGGAAGAGGTGGATCGCGAAGAGGCCGAGCAGCGCGAGCGCCTGACGCGCGCCCTGCAGGCCCGCCATGCCGAAGCGCAGTCCGTGCTGACGTCAGCGGAGGAGGGCGCCGAGCCTGCCGCCGATGCCGACGCGACCTACATGCGCCAGGAGCGCAAGGTTGGTCGCAACGACCCTTGCCCCTGCGGCTCGGGCAAGAAGTACAAGCAGTGCCACGGTAACCTCGGCTGACAGCCGCCGGCCCGCCGCCCCGGCGGGCCCCTCCCTCCTTGCCTTGGATCCCTGCTCGCAGCCTCTGCGGGCAGGCCGGGCACGTTCGACGGTCACAGTACCTGGGGTAGTCAAAAAGCAACAAGACCCGGGGCTCTTGGCGAAAATTCGTCGCTTGTTGACAGCGAAACACCTTCGCGAGTAACGTCCGCTCGCTCGAAGAAATCCGGGGTTTTTCGTAATTCTTTCCCTCGTTGGCGGATCAATGGTTGCCATCAGGCAACGCAAAAAGCGATTCCGCTCGCTTCGAGCAACGCAATTGTTGCGTTTTAACTTCACCTCGATGATATCGATACCAGGAGATCTGAGTATGACGTCAACCCATAAGGGTCTGGCCCGTGTTTCCATGCTGGGCATCAGCAGCGTTTCGCTGATGGTCAGCGCGCTGTGCGCCCAGGCCGCTTACGCCGCAGATGAGTCGGCGGAATCGCTTGAAACCGTCGTTGTCACCGGCTCGCGCATCCAGCGCCGTGACTACGAAGCCAACAGCCCGATCACCACCGTTGATGAGTCCCTGCTGAAGAATTCGGGCACCGCGGCCATCGAAACGAACCTGGCGAAGCTGCCGCAGTTCCACGCCGTGCAGACGCCGGCGCAGGGCGGCGACATCCAGCCGACCGCCACCAACACCCCGGGCGCCGCGACGATCTCGCTGCGCGGCCTGGGCTCGAACCGCAACCTGATCCTGCTCGATGGCCGTCGCGCCACCCCGGGCAATGCCTCGCAGGTCGTGGACATCAATACGATCCCGTCGATGGCGATCGAGCGCATCGAGACGATCACCGGCGGCGCTTCGGCGACCTACGGTGCCGACGCCGTGGGCGGCGTCGTGAACTTCATCCTCCGCAAGAAGTTCGAAGGCCTGCAGATGGACGCCCAGTACGGCGTCTCGCAGCGTGGCGACGGCGAGGAGTACCAGGTCGGCGGCGTGATGGGCGCCAACCTGGCCGATGGCCGTGGCAACGTCATGCTGGCTTTCTCGGTCAATGACCGCAAGGCAGCCAAGCATGTCGACCGTCCGTGGTTCGACAAGCTCAACAAGGACCCGAGCACCTACGGCAACGACCGTGAGTACTTCCCGACCTTCTCGGGTTACGACGTGCTGGGCAATGCGCCGAGCCAGGCGGTCATCGACCAGTACTTCACGCCGGGTGGCGTGAGTGCGGCGAACAACTTCCGCTACTACTTCAACACGGACGGCACGCCGTTCCTCGGCTTCTTCCAGAGCTACGACCCGACCGGCGCCGGCGTGGCCAAGTTCAAGGGCAGCACGACGGGCGGTCTCTGGAAGAAGACCAGCGACGGCCAGCTGAGCCAGAGCTTCCAGGACGCCCTGGCGGTCCTGCCGCTGCACCGTGAAAACTTCCTGACGCGCGGCACGTACGAGATCAACGACTACGTGAACTTCAGCGCGCAGGGCATGTTCAGCCGCGTCACCACGCAGACGGTGCAGCAGCCGTCGCCGTCGGTGAACGGCTGGGGTGCCGAGATTCCCGTCGACGGTCGCGCCCTCCCGGCGCCGCTCGCGGCGATCCTCGCCAGCCGCCCGAACCCGACGGGCGCCTGGAAGCTGGTGGACTACCTCGACAACGTGCTCGGCAACCGCGAGTCGCGCGTCGACGTGTTCACCTACAACATGCAGGGCGGCATCGACGGCCGCATCCCGGGCACGGACTGGACCTACGAGGCCTATGTCTCGACCGGCCAGTCGGAGACGAGCTCGCTGCTGACCGGCGTGGCCTCGCTCGAGCGCTATCGTGCCGTGATCGGTGCGCCGAACTGGGGCAAGGACTTCATCCAGCGTGGCAACAACACGCCGAATGGTGGTTTCGGCTTCGGTGCCTCGACTGCGACCTGCACCAGCGGCCTGAACCCGTTCAACGCCAGCCTCGTGGTGACGCAGGATTGCAAGGACGCGATCTCGGCCGACCTCAAGGGCCGCGCCGTGCTGAAGCAGGACGTCCAGGAAGTCAACGCGCAGGGCAAGCTCTTCTCGCTGCCGGCCGGTGACGTCCGCGCCGCGATCGGTGCCTCGAACCGCGAAGTGAGCTACGAGTTCCTGAACGACACGCTGACCACGCAGGGCCGTTCGTTCCTCGACCAGTCGATCGGCATCTACCCGAGCGGCAATTCGAAGGGCAAGATTTCCGCCAAGGAAATCTACGCCGAAGCGCTGGTGCCGGTGCTGAACGACGTCGCGTTCGCCAAGAAGCTCGAGCTCGAGCTGGGCGTCCGCTCGTCGGACTACAACACGACGGGCAGCAGCACCACATGGAAGGCACTGGCCAGCTGGCAGCCGCTGGACTTCGTCCGCTTCCGTGGCGGTTACAACAAGGCCGAGCGTTCGCCGAACATCGCCGAGCTGTACCTCGCCCCGCAGCAGACCTTCGTCTACAACTCATCGGGCGACCTGTGCTCGCTGAAGAATGCCTCGCAGTTCTCGGCCAACCCGGCCAAGAACGCCAACGCCGCCCAGGCGCTGGTGCTGTGCAAGGCCCTCATGGACAAGGTTCCGGGCACGTCCGCGACGTTCTACAACAACCCGAACTACGCGAACGCGGTGGGCGGCTCCTTCGCCTTCCCGACCCTGCAGGGCAACACCACGGTGAAGCCGGAACAGGCGAGCACCTGGACGATCGGCGCGGCCTTCTCGTCGCCGTTCGAGGCCGAGACGCTGCGTAACCTGCGCGTGTCGGTGGACTGGTACCAGGTCAAGGTGTCCGACGCCCTGGGTGCCCAGTCGGTGGACGTCGCCCAGCGCCAGTGCTTCGACCCGGCCTACAACCCGACGTACAGCGTGAACTCGCCGTACTGCGCGGGCATCAACCGCGTTGCGAACGATGGCGCCCTCGGCAACATCATCACGACGTTCTTCAACAACGGCCGCTTCCTGACGGAAGGCGTCGACACGCAGATCGACTGGTCCCTGAACGTGGGTCCGGGCAAGGTCACGGTGAACTCGCTGTTCACCTACCTGATCAGCATGAAGTCGTCCGAGCTGGCTTCCGACCAGATGGTCGAGTACGCCGGCTCGCTGGGCCCGAACCAGAACGGCCTGAACCCGGGCCAGTTCCGCTGGAAGATGTTCAACACGGTCGGTTACAGCACCGGTTCGTGGTCGGCGTCGCTGCAGTGGCAGCACACGCCGGAGATCAAGTCGTCTGAGGAAATCCTCTACGGCCTGTCGAGCATCAAGGGCGCTGGTGCCTACGACATGTTCAGCCTGAGCGGCGCGTATGCGTTCAGCAAGGACCTGTCGATCCGTGCCGGTATCGACAACCTGCTGGACAAGGCGCCGCCGGTCGCGGGCGTGAACGTCGCTCCGGCTGCCGGCCAGATGCCGGGTGGCGCGATCAACGACGTGCTGTACGACGTCAACGGTCGCCGCTTCTACCTCGGCGTGACGGCGAAGTTCTAAGTCCCGCAAGGACCAAAGGACTGAGCTGAGTCAGAGGGCCTCCCCGGCAACGGGGAGGCCTTTTTTCATGGGGACGTGTCGGCGGCGCGTGCGGCGGATTTCTCGAGCCAGGCCTTCCAGGACCCATAGTGGTGGATGGCGAAGCCGCCGAACGCCGGGGATCCCTGGAAGGCGGCCGCTGTAAGTGCAAGCTCGCGTTCGAGGTCGACCGGTTGCAGCGAGGCAAAGCTCGTCTTGGCCAATTCCCCGTCTCCCGTTTCCACGCCGACGACGACACGCCGGCCTGCCCGCTCGGCGATGTCCATCTCCAGCGTCGCGTGCGCGATGATCCCGTCACTGCCGCGCGCGACATTCCGGTAATCCATCAGCGTGACGGAATCGAAGAGCCGGATGAGGTGTTCGGCCACGCTGCGCGTGTTGCCTTCCCATTCGAGGACGATGCTGTCCAGCCAGAACGGGATGTCCGGCGCGATCGGGATCTCGGTGCCTGAAGTGTGCCGCAAGTCGACGATGGCCCGGCCCAGCTCCAGGTAGGCGAGCAACAAATTGTCCCGCTCGTCGTCCCAGTTCGGGAGCAGGTGCGGCTCGATATCGAAATGGATGCCGTCGAAGTGTTCTTCGGTTGCCGGTGACGCAGCGTTGAACTGGATCACGCGACGGAACATGTCGAGGGCGATCTCGCGACGTGCCGGGATGACGTATTGCTCCGTGTGCAGGAACGCCGATCCCAGCAGGGCTTCGACCTTGAATCCTTCGCGGTGCAGGCGTCGCAGGAGACGACGCCACTGCGCGGGCTGGCTGGTCAGCAGGCTTCGGCCGGCGAAGCGGTCCGCATAGACATGGAGCGTGGTGACCTGCTGCGCCTTTGCAAAGCGGATGACCTCATCCGCCTTGGCACGGCTTTGCAGCAGCGCCGCGCTGTCGGCTTCCCAGACCCAGACAGCCTTGTCGATTGCCGGTTGAGCCGCAAACGCAAGGTCCGGCGCGAGGGCCAGCAGTGCAGCCAGGCCGATTGCCGCGGCGCTGCGCCGAATTACCACCGCGTATACAGGGCTGCGGACAACGACGTATTGCCGTGGGGCTGGGACTCATAGCCGTGGCCTTTGCCGAGCGACACGCGTGCACCGACCCGATCGGTCAGGAGACCGGCCCAACTCACGCCGATCGAGTTGCGATGACGCGCCAGTTGCGATGTTGTCGTGCTGGTGCTTGGCGGATCCGATTGTCCGGCGTCGGCATTCAGTTCGACGTAATGGTCGCCGTCGCCCTTGTAGTACCAACGGCCCACGGCCCGCAGGCTGTCGCTGCTGCCCGTGCCCGCCGTCGTCGACGGCACATGCTGGTAACGCAGGCGGACGTACCACGGCCCCGTGTAGCGCCCGACGCCGACGCTGAGCAGTTCGACGGGCGTGGCAAATCCGAGGCGGTCATAGCCCGCGGACAGTTCCCAGCCCTGGCCAAGGCCCTGAAACAGTTCTGCGCGCCAGCGGTTACGCGGAAACAGGCGTGCAGAGTCTGCGAGTTGCAGCCGCAGGTTCAGGGTCGTGCGCGGCAGCAGCTGTGCGTAGCCATCCAGCGCATAGGCTCGGTCCGTCAGCCCGAATCGTCGCGACTCGAGGGCTTCGAAGCCCAACGATCCGATGCCCCACTTGCGACGCAGGTTCAGCACGCTGTCGGTCCAGTTGCCACCCGTGCCGCCGAAGGCGTTGCGGTCCACGGCGAGGCCGGCAGTCCAGCGGAAGGTGCCGGGAATGAAGGTCTCTGCGGCGAGGCTGCCGGCGAAGCTTGCCTGCGTGGCTGCCGCTGTCGCTGCGGCGGCCTGCGCCGATGCGATGTCCGCCACGGCGCGCTGGGCCTTGGCAACTGCCGCGTGGGCTTCCCCGGATTCCGGCGCAAGTGTCGACCACTGTGCGTAGGCGTCCACCGCTAGCGCTGGCCGGCCACTCCACAGGTACATATCGCCCAGTGCGGACCAGGCGTCGGCGTATCGCGGCGTGGCACGCGTCACGGCGAGGATGTCCTGCTCGGCTTCCTGCCAGCGTTCCTGCCAGGCGTAGACCCGACCGCGGCCGAGCAGCACATCACCGTTGCCCGGAGATTCGACGAGCAGTGCGGAATAGGCCTCGATGGCTGCCGCCCGATCGCCGCCCAGGGCAAGGCTGCGTGCGGCGGCAAAGCGGTTGTCAAAGCTTGCCGTTGGCGCCGCGGCATACAGGGCTGGCGAAGTGGCGAGAACCGCCAGCAGGGCGAGGCGGGTGGTCGTCCGGTGCATCATCAGCGGGGTTCCGTCGCGAAAAAAGTCGCAGAAAGGGTAGCGTCGTGTCGTCCGCCCGCATAGGACAAGCGTCTCATCGTCCCCGGTTCTTGAAGGGCGCGACGACAAGTCGCCGGTCTCCCCGTACCGTGATGTACAGCCTGTCGCCGACCAGTACGGCGCCACAGGCGTAATCCACGACTTCGCTTCCCGGACCTTCGATCAGGGTTTCCACCGTACCCGTGCGCGGATCTACGCGGGCGATGACCCAGGGCTGTGGACAATGGGGGCCCTGGCATGCGCCCACGGCGCGCGCCGTCGTTCGCTGTCCGCCGACGAGCAGGCTGCCGTCGTCCAGCCTGTGCAGGTTGTCCGGCAGGAAGGGCAGGATGATCTCCCGCCGGGGGCCGCCGTCCCGCTGCAGCACGACCAGGCGGCTGCCACTCCAGGCGCTCGCGTAGACCTCTCGGCCGTCGCGCGACAGCGCGAGGCCATTGCCGCCGGACATGCGGCTGTCGGCCATCTCGCGAAGCCCCGTCTGCGGCTGCCAGGCGAACACGCGCCCGGTGTCTTCGCCGCGCGCCATGCGGTCCCAGGCCTGTGGGTCCGCGGGATCGTGGAAGCTGATCACCAGGAAGCCTTCGCCCGGCAACACAGCCACGGCATTGGGCAGCGTGCCGGCGGGCATCGGCACGCAGCCAACCCAGCGCAGGCGAGGCCTTGCGCCCCGGACGTCGACATCGAACAGCTCGACCGCCTGCCGGTCACCGTGATTCGCGACGTGGAGTCGGTGGATGCCGCCGCGGCCTGCGCGCAAGGCGAGGCCATCGGTGGACATCCGCGTCGGATCCGGCGGCGCCTGGCAGTCAGCGGGCAGGCTGACGTCGCGCTTCGGAGGCAGTGCATTCGCCGGGTACACCGGCCGCACGCGGCGTGAGTCGCGGTCGACCACCAGCAAGGGCGCCGGCGCGCCCACGTTCAGGTTGCTGGCCAGCATCCAGCGCGTGCCGGGGATCGGCGCCAGCTCTTCGGTGGCGCCCAGGCCGCACAGGAACTGCAGGCCACCGCGGGGCGGGCAGTCGACGGCCCCCAGTGTCAGCAGCAGCGCGGTCAGCAGCATCTCAGTGTGTCGAGCTTCCGGTGTTGATGACCGGTTGCGTTTCCGATTCGCCGCACAGCACGACCAGCAGGTTTCCGACCATGGCCGCCTTGCGGTCTGCATCCAGCTCCACGACCTTGCGTTCCGCGAGATCCTTCAAGGCCAGGTCGACCATGCTGACGGCGCCTTGCACGATCTTCTGGCGGGCTGCGATGACGGCTTCGGCCTGCTGGCGACGGAGCATGGCCTGCGCGATTTCCGGCGCATAGGCCAGGTGCGTCAGGCGTGCCTCGTCGACGACGACGCCTGCCTTTGCAAGGCGAACCGAAAGTTCCTGCTTGAGGGCCTGCGACACTTCCTCCACGCCACTGCGCAGAGTGATTTCGAATTGTTCGCCATGGTCGTAGGCATACAGGCTGCACAGGTGGCGCAAGGCCGACTCGGACTGCAGTCGCACGTATTCCTCGTAATCGTCCACGTCGAACATCGCCTGCGCCGTATCGGCCACGCGCCAGACCAGCACCGCCGCGATCTCGATCGGGTTGCCCTGCCGGTCGTTCACCTTGAGCCGCTCGCCATTGAGATTGCGGGCACGCAGCGAGATCTTCATGCGCGGGTGCTTGCGGGGCGCAGCGGCCAGCGACAGTTCACCCTTCGCGCTGATCCGTGGACCGATGCCGCCCGCGCTGCCGTTCGAGTAGAAGGGGTTGGCCCAATGGAAGCCACCCTTGCGGGCCGTGCCGTGGTACGCGCCGAACAGCACGAGCACGCGGGCCTGGTTGGGCTGCAGGGTAAAAAGGCCTGCCGAACACACGGCGGCTGCGGCCAGCAGGAGCACGCCGCAGATCACCATGCCGGCGGCCTGCCGGGAGCCGCCGTTCAACAGCAGCCCGAGGCCGGCAAGGCCCTGTACCGCGATCAGCAGCAAGCCGATCCAGCCGGAAATCGGGGTGACGAGGCGTTCCTGGCTGGCCTGCAGGCTGTTCGGTTTCATGACGCGGCCCCTTGGCTTCTTGTTGAATCAAAATATTGGCGGTAATCCGGAACCCGTTGTTTCGATACAACTGGTGTAGAAACTACTTGTCGCATACGTGGAAACCGTTTACTAGTTGCGTGAGACCGGTCACGGAATTCGGTCATTGTTCCAATTGTCCAACAAGATCCTTCAGGGGGACCTTTCATGTCCAGCACGCTAAATCAGTCCCGTTGGCTGGTGGCCACGGCCGTTGCCGCCGCCATCGCCGGGTCGGCCATCGCGCCGGCCTTCGCCGCCGATGAGCTCGAAGAAGTTGCCATCACCGGTTCGCGCATCCAGCGCACCCGCGACCTCGAGTCGGCAAGCCCGATCGTCACCGTCACCACCGCGTCGCTTGAGAATTCCTCGACGGTCGCCGTGGAATCGGTCCTGCAGCAGCTCCCCCAGTTCGTGCCGGGTGGCAACCAGTTCGTCTCCGGCGCCCAGGCGGGCGCGGCCCAGACGCCGGGCATCGCGACGCTGAATCTGCGTGGCCTCGGCTCCAACCGCAACCTCGTGCTGATCGACGGCCGCCGTCCGCAGCCGGCCAACGCCAGCCTCGTCGTCGACATCAACACGATCCCGCAGGCGGCCATCCAGGGCGTCGAGGTGATCACCGGTGGTGCGTCAGCCGTGTACGGCCCGGACGCCATTGCCGGCGTGACGAACTTCATCCTGAAGAAGAACTTCGAAGGCTTCGACGTCGATGCCCACTACGGCACGACGCAGAAGGGTGATGGCGCGGAAACGCGTATCAGCACCCTGATGGGCATGAACTCGGCCGACGGCCGCGGCAACGTCATGATCGGCATCGACTGGACCAAGCGCGATGGCGTGTTCCAGCGTGACCGCGACTTCTACGTGGACGGCTGGCGCGACCCGAACAATGCCGGCGGTGACTTCCCGCAGGCCCCGGGCCTGGCGACAGGCGGCAACGCCGGTCTCGCGACCAACAACCCCTCCAACGCCGCGCTGTGCTCGGTCGTCGGACTGGCGGCGGGTTGCGCAGTGGCGGACGTGCGTTTCAACAACGACGGCACGGCTTTCGCGCCGGGCGCCGGCCTGGGCGCCGCGGGCTACAAGGGCCCCCTGGGCGCGCTGGATGCCGGCCGCTTCACGATGGTGAACAAGCTGGCCAACGGCAACTTCGACCAGAAGTACACAACGCAGTACGCCTCCACGCCGCTGGAGCGCTACTCGCTGTTCATGCGTGGTCGCTATGACATCACGGAAAACACCAAGGCTTTCGTGCAGGCGAACTACACGAACAACGAAGTCCTGACGCGCGGCAACCTCGCCCCGGCCGTCACGGTCTGGTCGGTGCCCGTGCCGCGCGACGGCCGCACGCTGCCGGCTGCGCTGAACACGCTGCTGGATTCGCGCCCGAATCCGTCGGCGCCCTGGGCGCTGTTCCAGGTGCTGGACTGGTTCGGCCCGCTGAAGTCGACGAACACGTCGAACGTCTGGCAGGTGATGGCCGGCCTCGAAGGCAAGCTGCCGATCAAGGACTGGACCTGGGAAGCCTATTACTCGCGCGGCAACACGGACACGTTGTCCGAGACGACCACGCCGTCCCTGCAGCGTTACGCGGCGCTGATCAACGCCCCGAACTTCGGCAAGAACGCGAACATCACGTCGCCGCCGACGGGTGTGCTTGCAGGCCGCGGTTATGCGCTGAAGTGCACGACCGGCCTGCCGGTCTTCAACGAGTTCACGCCGTCGGCTGACTGCTTGAACAGCGTCTCGACCCGCACCCGTCAGATCACGGAGCTGTCGCAGGACATCTTCGAAGCCAACGTGCAGGGTGGTGCCTTCAACCTGCCCGCCGGCGAAGCCCGCTTCGCGGCCGGTGTGTCCTATCGCAAGAATGATTTCCGCTTCGATCCGGGCTATCCGGTCGAGCAGATCATGGACAACCCGATCGGCCTGTTCGCCTCGAACGGCACGAAGGGCAGCACCAACGTGAAGGAAGTCTATGGCGAAATGCTGGCGCCGATCGTCAAGAACCTTGACGTCGAAGTCGGCTATCGCATGTCGGACTTCAACACGGCCGGCACGGAAGGCACGTACAAGTTGAACGTCACCTGGAAGGCCCTGGACTCGGTCACCTTCCGCGGTGGCTACAACTTCGCGACGCGCGCACCGAACACCGCCGAGCTGTACACCGGCCCGACCTTGCTGGTCGTCGGGTTCCCGGAAGGCGACTACTGCTCGGTGACGACGCTGTCACCGTTCGGCAACGTCGCCAGCAACCCGGATCGGGCCAAGGTCCAGGCGCTGTGCCAGGCCATCATCGGCAACAACACGACGCCGTTCTCGGCCAGCCCGAGCACTTTCTCGCGTCCGGGTGGTCCGGCCTTCTTCCCGCTGGAAATCGAGACCACGCAGGGCAACCCGAATGTCGGTCCGGAATCGGCCCGTACCTTCACGCTCGGCGCGGTGATCACGGAGCCCTTCGGCGCGAAGAACCTGGTCGTCACGGTTGACGGTTACCGCATCAAGGTGACGGACGCGATCTCGCCGATCTCCTCGACGACGGCCTACAAGGGTTGCTTCAACCCGGCTACCAACCCGACGTACGACGTGGCCAACGCGTACTGCCAGCTGATCCGTCGTAACCCGATCACGGGTGACCGCGAGGAAGTGAAGGCCGCGTACTCCAACCTGGGCACGATCGAGACCCAGGGCGTGGACTTCTCGCTGGCCTGGAAGGCGGATACGTCGATGGGTACCTTCGGCCTGAACTCGACCCTGAGCTGGCTGGATTACTACCGCTACCAGCCGGACCCGGGCGCGAAGTTCAACGAGGCGACCGGCACGCTCGACCAGGGCGGCATGTATGACTACCGCCTGCTGACCAACTTCAGCTTCCGCTTCAACAACGGTCTGAATCTGGGTCTGCAGTGGCGTCACCTGCCGTCGGTGGATTCGTCGGCCAAGGCCATCTTGCCGACGACCACGCAGCAGGGCACGGGCGCGTATGACGTGTTCGGCCTCACGGGTAAC
>CANGMU010000007.1 GCA_947454665.1 Pseudomonadota bacterium
AGCATCACCGGGCGGCCGATCTTCTTCGAGAACAGGGCCGGCAGGGCCTGGATCGGATAGGCACCGCCTTTCGACCCGAAGCCACCGCCGCAGTATTCGGCGATCAGCACCAGGTCCGTCGGCGGGATGCCGATCATCTGCGCGAGCGCCGGATGCACAAAGCTCTGGCTCTGGGACGACACGTGCGCGAAGCACTTGCCGTTCTCCCAATAGGCCATCGCCGTGCGCGGCTCGAGGCTGTGGTGCGAATTGCTGGCGTGGACGAAGGTTTCCTCGAGCACCAGCTTGCACTTAGCAAACGTGGCGTCGATATCGCCGTAGGTCCATTCCTGCGCCGGCTTGCCCATGGGCATGCGGCCGGGCGCGGCCTTGGCGAAATCCTCGCGCGTCCACTTGAGCGTGTCGAACTTCACGCCCATCGCGCCGATGTTGCCGTCTTCCCGGGCATTCGGGCGATCGGGGTGGAGGCTCGCCAGCGGATCGACGTGGAACGGCAGCGGCTCCCAGTCGATGCGGATCTTCTCGATCGCATCCTGGGCCGTCGTCTCGTCTTCGGCGGCCAGCATCAGGATCGGCGCGCCGACGTACATCGGCTCGTTGGTCAGGAACGGCGGCTCCGGCGCGGGCGGGTTCTTCACCTCGTCCGCGGTGAGGATGCCCACGACGCCGGGGACCTTGAGGGCCTCGCTGGCATCGATGTGCTTCACGCGCGCGTGCGGATAGGGCGACGAGAGGAAGCGCGCGAAGACCATGCCGGGGACGCGGAAGTCTTCGGCGTACTTCGCTTCGCCCGTGACCTTGGCGACCACGTCATGCGGGATGAAATCCTTGCCGAGGTGCTTAGGCGCCATGGTGGATCTCCGCGTGGTTGCCGCAGGCGCGCATCACACCGTTGAGATAGTTGTCATAGGCGGCGCAGCGGCAGAGGTTGCCCGATAGCGCATGGCGCGCTTCATCGCGCGTTGGCTTCGGGTTGCGCTTGAGCAGCGCCACCGTCGCGACCACCTGGCCCGGCGTGCAGAAGCCGCACTGCGGGGCCAGTTCCTCCACAAAGGCCTTCTGCACCGGATGCAGCTCGCCGTTCGGCCCGCGCAGGCCTTCGATCGTCACGACCTTGCGGCCGCGCACGGCATGCGTGAGCGTGGAGCAGGAGTAATAGGTGACGTCATCCATCATCACCGTGCAGGCACCGCATTCAGCGCGGTCGCAGCCGAGCTTCGTGCCGGTGAGGCCGAGCTTGTAGCGCAGCGTCATCGCCAGGGTTTCCTGCGGCAGCACGTCCACGCGGCGGACCTGCCCGTTCACGTCGAGCGACACCAGCCGCTCCACGCTGCCGGCCACCGCCGCACGGCGTGAGGCACAGCCAGCCATGCTGCCCATTGCGACGGCCGCTGAGGCCACCGCCCCGGAAGCGATCACACGCTTGATGAATTCGCGGCGCGAATAGCGCTGCGCGTCGTCTTCGAGAGTCATGCCATTCCCCGCGATCCGCGACGGCTTATAAATGTTGGTGCGACGGAGACTACGCGGCCCGTCAAGGGCCGGCAACCTGTCGGAGGGCCCCATAGATCGACTTGCCGCCGGCGTTGCGGGCGACCAGGGAACCGGAGGCATCGGTTCCCGGCAGCCAGGGCCGCTGGATCATGCCGACGACGATCAGGTGGTTCACCGGGTCGATCCAGAAATAGGTGCCGTAGATCCCCGACCAATAGAACGTGCCGGCGGGCCAGGGTTCGCCGGTCTGCGCCGGGGCCCCTGCGATCGCGAAGTCCAGCCCGAAGGTCGTGCCGGGCCCTGCGAAACCCACGTTCACGCCGGGCGGCAGCATGTTCTCGTGCATCAGTTTGACAGTCGCCGGCTTGAGCAGCCGCACGCCATCGAGCTGCCCCCCGTTCACGATCATCTGGCAGAAACGCGCGTAATCCAGCGCGGTCGAATACAGCGCAGCACCCGGCGACGGCAGGCGGGGCACGTCGCGCGCAACGGCGTCGCGGCCCCCGGCGGGCAGGGACGGAACGAGCTTGCCGGATGCATCGGGCGCATGCGGCAGGGCCAGGCGCTCGCGCGCCGCGCCGGTCACGGCAAAGCCGCTGTCCTTCATCTTCAGCGGCAGGAGAACCTTGCTGCGGATGTACTCCGCATAAGGCATGCCGGAGAGCTTCTCGACGATATAGCCCTGGATGTCGACGCTAACGCTGTATTCCCAGGCGCTGCCAGGCGCGTGCTTCAACGGCAGCTGCGACAGCTTGCCGATCATGCCGGCAAGGCTGCTGTCCGGGTCCGTGAGCCCGGCGGCACGCACGAGCCGGTCGGCTGGCGCATCGGCGAACACGCCATAGGTGAAGCCCGCGCTGTGGCTCATGAGTTCGCGCATCGTCGGCTGGTGCGGCGGCGTCACGAGGCGACCATCGGCCGCCAGCACCTTCAGGTTCGCCAGCTGCGGGACATGTTTCGCGACCGGGTCGTCGAGCTGCCACAGGCCCTGCTCATACAACATCATCATCGCGACGCCGGTGACCGGCTTCGTCATCGACGCGACGGCCATCACCGAATCCACGCGCATCGGCAGCTTCCGTTCCGCGTCAGCGAAGCCATAGGCGTCGCGCACCACCGGCTTGCCGTCCTGCAGGACCAGCGTGACGATGCCGGCCGCATCGCCCTTGTCGACCACGGCATGGGTCTCGGCCTTGATGGCTGCGACACCCGCCGCCGTGAAGCGCCCGGGGCCGGCGGCCTGCGCCGTGAGGGCCGCCAGACAGGACAGCACTGCGATGGAAATGCCGAGATGCAGGCGCATGGAACCCCCTGAAGCATGTTGTTTTCACGCATGGTACAACGGCTGCGCATGGACACGGACCTGACCGACAGCGAACCCATCGAGATCCCGGCCGACAGCCTTTCGGACGAGGCGCTGCGTGGCGTGGTGGAATCCTTCGTACTGCGCGAAGGCACGGACTATGGTCCGCGCGAATGGACGCTCGACGAGAAGGTGGACCAGGTGATGGCGCAGATCCGGCGTGGTGAAGCCCGCATCCTGTTCGACCCGGCCACCGAGAGCGTCACCTTACTGACCCGCTGACAGGGCGAGGCAACATGGCACTGAGCATTACTGTCAACGCCGAGCGGCGTGAGATTTCCGCTACCCCGGATACGCCGCTGCTTTATGTGCTGACCAATGAACTGAAGCTCACCGGACCCCGTTTCGGCTGTGGCCTTGCCCAGTGTGGGTCCTGCTCGGTCCTGGTGGATGGGGTGGAACGGCGCGCCTGTGTCACACCCGTTGCCGCGGTGGCAGGCCGCGCCATCACCACGCTGGAAGGTCTGCCGGCCTGGCACGCGGGGCAAACGGGCGCCAAAACGCCCCCTGCGATGCATCCCCTGCAACAGGCGCTGATCGACGAGCAGGCCCTGCAATGCGGGTATTGCTACAACGGCATGATCATCAAGGGCGCGGAACTGCTTTCGAAGACGCCGGACCCTACGGACGCACAGATCCGCAAGGCGATGAACGGCCATCTCTGCCGCTGCGGAACCTATCCGCGGATCATCAAGGCCATCCATCGGGCAGCCCGGTTGATGGCGGGGCAGCGGACATGATCGCCCCCACCGAAATGCTGCTGCCGCGCAGGGACCTGCTGAAACTGGGCGGCGCCCTGCTGATTGCCTTTCCCTTGATCGGGCGTGCCGCGGACCAGTCGGGACCGCCCGATGCGAAGCAGATCGACACCTGGCTCGCGATCCACTCCGACAACACCGCGACGCTGTACATCGGCTTCGTCGAACTCGGACAAGGCAGCTCGACGGGCCTCGCACAGGTGGCTGCGGAAGAGCTCGATCTCGGGATGGACCAGATCACCGTGGCGCCCGTGGATACGCAACGTTCACCCAACCAGGGCGGCACCTATTCCAGCGCAGCGATCCAGCGTGGTCGTCCGCAGGTCGCCCTGGCGGCTGCCGAAGCACGCGCCGCGCTGATGTCCCTCGCCGCCGAGCGCCTTGGCGCGCCGGTCACACAACTGAGGGTGGAGCGCGGGCGCATCGCAGCGGAAGGCTCAGCGGCAACCGTGACCTACGGCGAACTGCTCGGGAACCGGCCCTTCTCACTGCCGTTCAGCGGACAGGCCAGGACAAAGCCCGAATCCCAATACCGACTGGTGGGCCACCCCGTGCCACGGCGCGACCTGCCCGCCAAGGTGCTCGGCGTCCATCGATACATCCAGCACCATCGCTTGCCGGGAATGCTGCACGGTCGCGTGGTGCGTCCACGCGGACAGGCGGCTTACGGGGCTGGCGCCCGCATCCTGTCGATCGACGAAACCTCGATCCGGCACCTGCAAGGCGTGCGCGTGCTGCGCCGTGGTGATTTCCTGGGTGTCGTGGCGGCAGACGAGTGGCTGGCCGTGCAGGCTGCCCAGGCCCTGCGCGTAATCTGGGAAAAGCCACCCGCCCTGCCCGGACAGGAAGGCCTGCATGCGCAGATGCGCGCTGCAAAGACAGATGACCGCGTGGCGCTGGAGCGCGGCGCCCTCGACGCCGGCTTCCGGGACGCGGTGCATGTGCGGACCCAAGCCTGCCTGGGCCCCTATCAGGCGCATGCCTCCTTCGCGCCGCATTGCGCGCTGGCGGACGTGAAGCCCGATGCGGCCGTCGTGATCGCCTCGACGCAGGACGTCTTTGGCCTGCGACGCAGCCTTGCGCCGCTGCTGGGTCTGGCGCAGGAGCAGATCCGCGTGCAGTACGCCGAAGGCGCCGGGACCTATGGCCACAGCTGCTATGACGACGCCGCGCAGGCCGCGGCCCTGCTGTCGCAGTTGGCGGGCGCGCCGGTGCGCTGCCAGTTCATGCGCTGGGACGAACACGGCTGGGACACCTACGGACCGGCCCATGTCGGTGAAGTGCGGGCTGCCGTGACCGCCGAGGGCAAGCTGTGTGCCTACGAGTACCACGGCTGGCAACACGGCTGGAGCCTCGTGGAAACCAGCGCTCAACTCACGGGCACGGCGGCTGCGCCGTGGCCCGCGTCGGGTCCGCAGGGCGTGAATCCGCTGGATGCGGGCGGCATGTATGACATCCCGAACGTGAAACTGGTGAACCACTGGTTGCCCGCCCTCGACTATCTGCGGGGCGCCTGGCTGCGATCACCGCTGGACCTCTCCTTCTCGTTCGCGTCCGAACAGGTCATGGACGCGCTCGCGCACGCGGCGGGACTGGATCCGCTCGAATTCAGGCGCAGGAATATCCGCGATGCCCGCTGGCTGGGCGTGCTGGATGCCGTGGCCAAGGCGGCGGACTGGACACCGCGTGTCGTCGGTCCGCGAAGCAAATCCCGAGGCAAAGTGCTGCACGGCAGAGGACTGGGGCTCGGCACGCATCTGGTTTCGCATGGTGCCGCGGTGGCGGACATCGAAGTTGACCCTGCGACGGGCCGGGTCCGGATCACGCAGCTCTGGGGTGCGATCGACGCGGGCTTCATCGTCAATCCGGCCAACGTGGAGAGCCAGATCATCGGCCAGCTGGTGCAGACCGCCAGCCGCATGCTGCTCGAAGAAGTGACGCTCGACGGCGGGCGTGTACAGAGCCTGGATTGGAGCAGTTATCCGATCCTGCGCTTCGAGGACTGCCCGGAGGTCACGCCCGTCATCGTGCAACGTCCCGGCGAACGCTCGACCGGTGCGGGCGAGGAAACCATGGCCGCGGCGGCCGGTGCGATCGCCAATGCCTTCTTCGATGCCACGGGTGTTCGGCTCGACCGGTATCCGATGACGCCGGAGCGCGTGCGCAAGGCACTCCACGCGTGAGTTGGTTCACGGTCCGTTCATGCAGGCGGCGTAATCTCGGATCCAAGGCCCCAGCCTGCCAACAAACGGACTCCCATCGGCCCCTTAGCGACTTCCGATTGGATTTGAGTTCCGGCAGGCGGGGCCTTTTTCTTTGCCGGCGCAGAACTAGAGCCTGCGCTTCACCACCCGTCCGGGCCGCAGCGAATAGCGCGTCAGCGCATCCTGCACTTCGATCTCCACCTCGCGATTGCGGCCGCCGTACACCTGCTCCTTGAGCCAGGGCGCTTCCGCCGCGGCGGCATCGCGATCCAGCGTGCGATGCCAGCAGCGCTTGCCGGCATCCCAGCGGTAACCGCGCGCCTTCAGCAGGTCCTTCGTGTCGAAGGGCGAATCCAGCGCCCAGATGCGATAACTGGCCTCGACGCCGGACGCCAGCACCTGCTGCCACGCGGGGGCTCCGGACTTGGGCAGCGGCCGGCGCAGCACCTCGATCAGCGCGCGGCAATCGATCTCGCTGCGATGGCCCTCGTAGAAGAAGCCGAACCGGTTGGCGAGGTATTCCAGCTTCCTGCCGGAGAAGCCTTCCTGCGCCCAGGGCATTTCATTCAGCGAACAGACCCAGGGCAGCGTCTCGAAAATCGGCAGGCGTCGCTCGATGAAGGGTCGGTCGAAGCCGGCGTTGTGCGCGACGATCCACTTCGCGCCTGCGCAGAATTGGCGGACGGCCTCGTCGTCGATCCGCTGACCCACGACCATCGCATCCGTGATGCCGTGGATCGCAGTGGTCTCCGCCGGAATGGGCATGCCCGGATCTTCCAGGCTGTCGTACACGTCCGCGATGCGGACGATGTGTCCGGTGGCCGGATCGAAATCGAAAGCGACCAGGCCCAGCTCGATGACCGCATCGCCCGCCAGGTCGGTGCCGGTGGTCTCGACGTCGAGCGCGATCGCGCGCTCCAGCGGCGCGCCGTTTGCGCCACCGAATTCATCCAGTGGCTGCAGGCGACGCAACACACGATAAGCGTCTGAGGATTCCAGCAGCCGGGCGGCCGCTTCGAGTGCATCGGTATCGGTCATGGCTGTGTCTCGGCTTCAAGCCGTGAAAGGTGATTCAAGGCGAACTCGCGATCCTCGCCGCACATATGCGGTCGGGCCTGCAGACTGCCACAGACGCGCGGACGGTCCGGATGTCCGAAAATCGCACATCGGAAATCCACCATGAGATGGATGCAGGGCACACCGGCTGGCTTTCCGAAAGGCATGCCCGGGATGGGGCTCGAGATGGACGGCGCAATACAACAGGCACCGCAGGCGCTGCGGCAGACCATCGACTTTTCACCCTCGCGCGGCATCGCTGCCATTACGGCTTTCCCTGCTGGATTTTCGGTCTTGCTGATGCCAAAGTCCCCGCCGGTAACCCCTGCCGGGGCAGTCAAGGATACTTAAATGGCCCGCATCATTGGCGCTATCGCCACCTCGCACACGCCCACCATCGGCTTCGCGTTCGACGCGAACAAGCAGAACGACCCGATCTGGAAGCCGATCTTCGACGCCTATGAGCCGATCAAGGCCTGGCTCGCGGAGAAGAAGCCGGACGTGATGTTCATCATCTACAACGACCACGTCACGTCCTTCTTCTTCGACCACTACTCGGCCTTCGCGCTGGGCGTGGGTGAAGAGTACGCGGTGGCCGATGAAGGTGGCGGACAGCGTGGACTGCCGCCGATGAAGGGCCACGGCAAGCTGGCGCGCCACATCGGCGAGTCGCTGGTCGCCGACGAATTCGACATGTCCTTCTTCCAGGGCAAGCCCCTCGACCACGGCTGCTTCTCGCCGATGTCGGTGCTGATGGACAGCAAGCCGGACTGGGCGCTGCCGATCATCCCGCTGCAGGTTGGCGTGCTGCAGTTCCCGGTGCCGAGCCCGACGCGCTGCTACAAGCTCGGCCAGGCGCTGCGCACCGCCATCGAAAGCTATCCGGAAGACCTCAAGGTCTGCATCGTCGCCACGGGCGGCCTGTCGCACCAGGTGCACGGCGAGCGTGCCGGCTTCAACAACCTCGACTGGGACCACAAGTTCATGGACCTGCTCGAGAAGGATCCGGTGGGGCTGGCCCGCCAGACGCACGCCGACAACGCGACGCTGGGCGGCATGGAAGGCGCCGAAATCTGCATGTGGCTGGTCATGCGCGGCGCGCTGGCAACGTCGGTGCGCGTGACGCACAAGACGGCCTACCTGCCGTCGATGACGACGATCGCCACGATGATCTTCGAGCACGAGCCGGAGCCGATGAGCGAGAAGGTCGCGGCGGCCCATCGCGCGCACATGTACCACCAGGTCGCCGGCGTCGAGAAGCTGGAAGGCACCTATCCGTACACCCTCGAGCGCAGCGTGAAGAACTTCAAGCTCAACAAGTATCTCCACGACCTCGTGATCCCGGAACACCGCGCGCTGTTCAAGTCGGATCAGGAAAAGTCCTTCGAACTGGCCGGTCTGCCGGAAATCGAGCGCGACATGATCCGCCGCCTCGACTGGCTCGCGCTGATCCGCCACGGCGCGATCTTCTTCGTGCTGGAAAAGCTCGCGGCCGTCAGCGGCGTGCCGAATCCGGCCGTCTATGCCGCGTTCCGCAGCATGTCGCTGGATGACTTCCAGAAGACCCGCAACGCCGCGGTCACCTACGGCGTGGGTGGCAAGGAAACGCAGGACAAGGTCGAAGCGGCCGGCAAGTAAGCCGTCGTTTCTGCGCGGCCCGGCGATGGTGCCGGGTCTTACTGCAAACCCCCGCCCCGCGCGGGGGTTTTTCGTTCAGGGCTTCTTGTTCTGGCCCGGCAGGAAGATGTCGCGGTTGTTCTCTTCGCAGATGTACTCGAGGATCTGCTGGTCCGGCGCCGCACGCTTGTAATGCCGCGTCACCACCCAGGGCTGGGTCAGGGCCACCGGATCGGTCACGGTGATCTCGTCTTCCCAGGCATCCTTCGACGTCATGCGGATGCGCTCTCGGATCGTCATCTGGTCACTGTGCGTCAGCGGCGAGGCATCGAAGCTGGTGTCACCGCGAATGCCGATCGTGTCGACGACGAGTGTCGTGCCTTCCCAGTGGCCGATCGAGTGGCCGTTGAACGTGGCATCCATTTCCTCTTCGGGCGGGTGCTTGCGGCCATCCGTGAAGATGCGGCGCACCTGGCTCGACCACTCGGCGATGACCGTAAAGCGACCCGGTGTTTGCAGCACCTCGATCGGATAGGTCGCGTTCATCACGCGCGGCATGCCCGGCGGCAGGCAGCGTGAAGTCGGGTCCAGCACTTCCTCGCCGCGCGCACGCGCAGCAACGGCCGCGTCGAACTTCGCCTTGAAGGCCGGCGTATACGGTGGCGGCTTGCCGTCCGTCGCAAAGCGGATCCCTTCGACCCGCTCCCAGATGCCCGAGAAATCGGGGACCCGCGCGCCGCCGGGCAAGGCACTGCCGGGCAGTTGCGCCTGCGCCGCAGGGCCCAGGCAGCACAGGCCAAACAGGGCGGCAGCCCGCAACAGCGAAACGGACCGGAAAGTATTCCATTGAGCTTTCAACGTCTTCTCCTGCTTGCTGGTGACATGCTCACGCGATGTGGCGCCGATGGCAAGGCTGCGCTTTACAGCACGGAATGTGCAGGATTAGTCTGGCCCGCGAGAGACAGGAAGCACGGCTTCCATCAACTCATTACTACAAAAACGTCGGCGCTCGGTACACAGGTCACGATGCCTGCGGCCGGGCCCGCACAGAGACCGGGGGAATCAGCATGGGTCACCGCAAGTCCGTGGGCACGCATCGCATTGCGCTCGCCGTTGGCATGGCACTCTCTTCCACGTGGGCGATGCAGGCCGCACGCGCGGCGGACGCGCCGTCCGACGCCGGCCTCGAAGAGGTGACGGTGACCGGTTCGCGCATCGCGAAGACCGGCTATTCCACGCCGACACCGGTAACGGTGGTGGGCGCAGATCAGCTCGAGAAGCTGGCGGTGACGAACGTCGGCGCGCTGATCAGCCAGTTGCCTGCCTTCAAGGCCAGCAACACCCCGACCAACAACGGCTGGGGCAGCTTCAACGTCGGCGCACAGATCGTGAACCTGCGCGGCCTCGGCGTGAACCGCAATCTCGTCCTCGTGGACGGCCGCCGCTTCGCCCCGGTGACCCGCGAAGGCACGGTCGACCTGAACCTCATCCCGAGCGGTCTCGTGGAGCGCATGGAAGTGGTCACCGGCGGCGCCTCGGCCGCTTACGGTTCTGACGCCATCGCTGGCGCGGTCAACGTGATCCTCAACAAGAAGTTGTCGGGCATCAAGGGCCAGGTCGACTTCGGTGTCTCGGACCATGGCGACGGCGCGAACTCCCATGTCTCGCTGGCAGCCGGCAGTGACTTCGGCCAGGGCAAGGGCCATTTCATCGTCGGTGGCGAATTCGACCGCCAGGACGGCATCGGCGACTGCATCTCGCAGCGCCCTGAATGGTGCAAGGCCGACCTGCTGATCACCAATACCGGAAATCCGGCGACCGGCGGTGTGGCCGGTCAACCCACCTATATCCGCGTCGGTTCGGGCGCGGGCTTCGCCTACAACACCGGTGGCGTGATCTCGATCCTCAACAACGCCTCGGCGGCCCTCGCCCCGTTGCGCGCCCTGGCGGGCGGCAGCGCCGTCACGTTCAACAGCGCCGGCCAGCCCGTGCTGTTCAATCTGGGTCTCCCGGCCTCCGGCAACACGGCCTCCAGCGGCGACACGGTGGCCCAGCAGACCACGGCGCAGCTGCTCGTGCCGGTCACGCGCGGCACGACTTACTTCCATGCCGACTACGACTTCAACGACACGCTGCGCGGCTTCGTCGAGGGCTCATATGGCCACGTCGAGGGCAAGACGCTGCAGTCGCGCTACTTCGGCACGGCGATTCCCATCTTCGCTGACAACCCGTACATCCCCGCCTCTGTCCGCGCGGTGCTGCCGACCAACCCGCAGCCCTCTGCGACGCCAGCCTCGCTGCGCCCGGGCACCACGGCGACGACCGGCACCTTCGGTACCGGCGCGTTCAGCCTGTCCGTGCTTGGCCAGCGCCGCGGCGAATCCTCTTCGCAGGCCGACACGTTCCGGATCACCACGGGCCTGGAAGGCAAGCTCGGTGGGACCTGGGGCTGGGACGCCTACTACCAGTACGCCAGCACCACGCGTGACCAGGCGGTCCAGAACAACCTCGTCACCGGCGCCACCTCCAAGGTCATCAACAAGCCTGGCAGCGGTGGCGTCAACAACGCCGGCTCGCTCGCCTACTGGTACTGGGCAACGGACGCCGTCTACGACCCGGCCGATGCCGCCCTGCCAGCGGCGCAGCGTCGCATCACCTGCCGCGCCCTCATCAGCACCGACGCAGCGCTGCGGTCTGCCGCGGCCGGTTGCACGCCGTTCAATCCCTTCGGTGCGGGCCAGGCCTCGCAGGCCTCGCTCGACTACGTCTACCGGACGCTGACCGAGCGCATCGACATCAGCCAGCACGTCGTGGCCGCCAACGTCCATGGCGAGGCGCTGCAGTTCTGGGCCGGTCCGCTGTCCCTCGCGGCAGGCCTCGAATACCGCCGGGACGCCAACACGCTGGTGCACGATTCGCTGTCGAATTCCTTCGCGTACTTCCAGAACTTCGGCGCGGACTACAACGCCAGCCAGAACGTGCTGGAAGGCTATCTCGAAGGGGACCTGCCGCTCGTCGCGAAGGATCCGGAGACCGGCCGCAGCATGTCGATCAACGGATCCGTCCGCGAGACGCGCTATGACATCTCGGGCTTCGGCGGCTATTCACAGAAGGCCGGCGGCAATACCTTCAATGCCAAGAGCTGGAAGCTGGGCTTGATCATGGAGCCGTCCGAATGGGCGCGTATCCGTATCACGAAGTCGCAGGACATCCGCGCTCCCAACTTCTATGACCTGTTCCAGGCCAGCGCCAGCAGCTTCACGTCGGTGGTCAACAAGTTTGTGACGCCGAACACGACGGAATTCCCTGCCGGTCTTTCGGGTGGCAATCCGGACCTGACGCCGGAGATGGGCAAGACAACGACCATCGGCCTCGTGCTGCAGCCCCGCTCGGGCTGGGCATCGCGCTGGCGGGCCTCGTTCGATTACTACAACATCAAGGTCACCAACTACATCGCGTCCGTGGGTGGCAGCCAGGCCGTGGTCGACCAGTGCGTGCAGTACCAGAACTACTGCGACCTGATCACCTTCGGCGCCAACAACAGCCTCTCGCAGGTCGGCAACACGAACGTGAACCTGGCTTGGCTGCGTACGCGAGGCATTGATATCGAGACCGATTACCGCCAGCCGCTGCCGGTGGGTGACCTCACGATGCGCCTGCTGGCGACGCGCACCTTCCAGAGCGCGACGAACTCGCTGGGCATCATCACCGACCGCGTCGGCGAGACGGGCTCGGGCACGGGCATTCCGACCTGGCTGGTGAACCTCTACAGCACCTACACCAATGGCCCGCTGTCGCTGACCCTGTCCACGCGCTACATCCCGTCAGGGCATCTGAACAACACGTACATCGGACCGGACAGCCCGAACTACGTGGTGACGACGAACAAGATCCTGGAGAACGGCCTGCAGAAGAGCACGGTGACGGACAACCTCGTGTCCTCGGCGTTCTACTTCAACTTGTCGGGCAGCTACAACCTGCCGGCCTGGAAGGGCCACAAGCTCCAGACCTTCGTGTCCATCAGCAACCTGCTCGACCGTCGGCCGCCTTCGGCTCCGGCGACGAGCAGCACGTACTACACGAACCCGGTCCTGTTCGACCAGATCGGCCGCACCTACCGTGCCGGCGTGCGCTTTGAACTCTGACCGGCCTTTCCCGAGACAACGACATGAATGATATGAAACGGACCTCTGCCCTCGTCGCTGCGGCGATGGCAACCGTGTTGGCCGGTGTCGCGCTTGCCGCGGCGCCGGCTCGACCGGATTTCACCGGCGTCTGGACCAATGCGGGCGCACCCGGCATCGGTGGCGCAACGCGTGGTGGCGGACCGGCACCCCTGCCGCTGCGGCCGGAAGCGAAGGCTCGCGTCGATGCCTACCAGAAGCTGGTCGGCCCGGTCGGCGATTCCCCGGGCGGTTGGTGCCTGGGCTACGGCATGCCGTCCTCGATGCTGAGCTCTGGCGGCTACCCGATGGAAATCGTCCAGCGCCCGGAACAGTTCACGATCACCTACGAAGCGCACACGGAAATGCGCCGCTTCTACCTCGGCGCGCGCAACGCGCCACAGGCGGACCGCATCCCGGGACGCAACGGGTATTCGTCGGCGCACTGGGAAGGCAACACTTTGGTTGTCGAGACCGACAACCTCGTGGATCAGGTGGACCAGCGCTGGGCGCATTCGGATGAGGCGAAGATCGTCGAGCGCTACCACCTCGAGGACAAGCCGGACGCCCAGGGCCGGCGTGTCCTCGTGGCCGACATGGTGATGACGGACCCGAAGTTCTACACGGCGCCGGTAACGGAGCAAAAGCGTTGGGCCGAAGTACCGAACGGTCGCTTGCTGCCCTACGAATGCCCGGAAGAGTTCTGGAACCACCGCCTCGAGGAGCTCGCCAAGAAGGCGGGCGTCCCCCTGCCCTGAATCATTGAGGAGACACCCATGAACACGATCAAGACCACGGTTGCCGCGCTCGCGCTGTTCGGCGTTGCCCCGCTTGCGATGGCCCACCACTCGGCCATCCAGTTCGACTTCACGAAGCAGGTGGCCTACACGGGCACCGTGAAGGAGTTCAAGGCCATCAACCCGCATATGACCATGACCATCGAGGTCAAGGATGCCAAGGGCGTGCACGAGGTGCAGTTCGAAGGCCACAGCACCAACAACATGTACCGCTCGGGGTACCGCAAGGGCATGATGAACGTGGGCGAAACCGTCACCGTGAACTGCGCACCGCAGAAGGACGGCAAGGAAGGCGGCTATGTCGTCTCCGTTGCCACGGCGAACGGCGGCTTCTTCGGTATGAAGTCCCGCAACCTGGCGCAGGATGCCGCAGCGACCAAGTCGCTGGCCGAAGGCAAGTAAGCCCTCCGGGCTGTCGCGGATCCGGGACGCTTTCCCGGATCCGCGGGCCGGGTTACCTTCCGGGTCCGCATCACGACCGGAGAGACCCATGGCCCTGTGGAAGGAATCGAACCCTACGCCCCCTGCCCCGGCCGCGCCGGAGGCCATCACGCCGCGCACGCCTGCGCCGCGTACAGAGGGACAGCGTGACCGTGCCGAATCGGTCGTCGCCGCCGGGCTCACCATCGAAGGCAAGATCAGCGGACAGGGCCACGTCCGCATTGCCGGTCGCTTCAAGGGCGACGTTCAGGTCGACGGCAATGTGCACATCGACACGGGCGCCCGCGTCGAAGGTCAGGTCCGCGCAACGGAAATCATCGTCAGTGGCGAACTTATCGGCAATATCGACGGTGCCAAGCGCGTCGAACTGCGCGCAGGTGGCATGATCACCGGCGACGTGAAGGCGGGCGCCCTCACCGTGGCGGCCGGCTCGCGCATGCGCGGCCAAGTCGACTTTGGCTGGGAAGACAGCGTCAGCACCGTCGCCTGATGATCGCCTACCGGCCCGGACAGCTCGGCAGCTCGCGATCCTGCCCGCACTGCAAGGCGACGATCCTCGACAGTGCGATCGTCTGTCCAGGCTGCCGCCATCACCTGCGCTTCGGCAACGAAGCCGCGGAACAGGCCGCGGCGCAGGAACGGCGCACGGCCTGGCAGGTCGAGGGCACGCTCGAGCCGCTGCCCGGCGAGCCGGAAATCGAATACTGCATCGTCGTCACGGTGCAGGACGAACTGGGTAATGAAGTCGCGCGCCAGGTCGTCGATGTCGGTGGCCTGCGCGGCAGGGACCAGCGTCGCTTCACGCTGTCCGTCGAAGCCACGCCACCGCGCTCGCTGACAGCCGCGCGCAAAGGCACGTCATGAACACTGCCCTGCCCTGCGCAGCCGCGTCGGAGCGCAACAAGGAACCGATCCTCGAGCAGCTGCGGCGCTTCCTTCCTGCCGATGCCGATGTCCTGGAGATCGCCTCCGGCACCGGTCAGCATGTCGCGCATTTCGCGGCAGCCTTGCCCGGCACGTCCTGGCAACCGACGGATTACGAGTTCGACAACCTGATCCCGATCGCCACGCGCTGTGACCAATCCGGCCTGCGCAACGTGCACGACCCGCTGCAACTGGATGTCCATGCGACGCCATGGCCCGTGCCGGACCACTTCGATGCCCTGGTCTGCATCAACATGATCCACATCGCGCCCTGGTCCGCGACGCCGGCCTTGTTTGCCGGCGCCAAGCAGGTGCTGCGCGAGGATGGGCCGAAACTGATCGTGCTCTACGGGCCTTACCGGGAAGGCGGGCGGCACACCTCGCCCTCGAACGAGCAATTCGATGCCTCGCTCAAGTCGCGCAACCCGAACTGGGGCGTAAGGGACCTGGACGAGGTCGGCGCCGAAGCCGCTGCACAGGGCTTCCGGCGCATCGCGCTGGAGCGACTGCCCGCCAACAACCTGCTGCTGGTGTTCGCGGGCTGACCGGCCTCGGGGCGCGTCAGAGGACGCGCAGCAGCGTCAGCCCCTCGCCCACCGGCAACATCGCGATCTCCACGCGCGGGTCCTGGTGGACATGCGCGTTGAAGGCCTTCACGGCCCGCGCCATCACGGAATCCAGCCTCACGACCGGTATCGATGAAAGGCCCAGCGTGTTGTCCACCGCGATCAGCCCGCCAGCGCGCACGAGCGGCAGCAGGGCTTCGTAGTAATCGATATAGCCGGTCTTGTCGGCATCCACGAAGGCGAAGTCATAGCCACTGCGACCGCCCGCTTCCGCCAGCAAGGCCTGCAGCGTGGCCAGCGCCGGCTGGATGCGCAGGTCGATCTTCGATTCGACACCTGCCTCGCGCCAGAACGGCCGGCCGACGTCGGTGAATTCGGTGCTGATGTCACAGGCGACCAGCTGTCCATCGGCAGGCAGCGCGAGGGCGACGGCCAGCGCGGAATAGCCGGTATAGGTGCCGACCTCGATACAGCGCCGGGCACCCAGCAGGCGCACCAGCAGTTGCATGAACTGCCCCTGCTCCGGGCTGATCTGCATGCCGGCCTCTGCCCGTGGGGCGGTGGCGGCACGCAACCGCACCTGGGCAGGCGTCTCGCGCACACTCACCGACTGCAAATACTGGTGCACGTCGACATCAATCAATCCGGCCCGTGACGTCATCTCGCCCTCCCCTGTTACGCTTGGCGTCATGGATACCATCCTCTCGATCCAGTCCCTGGGCAAGACCTACGCCAGCGG
The DNA here is from genome assembly GCA_947454665.1 of Pseudomonadota bacterium. GTDB lineage: Bacteria > Pseudomonadota > Gammaproteobacteria > Steroidobacterales > Steroidobacteraceae > ZC4RG30. The sequence goes on from CANGMU010000007.1 coordinate 16,123, forward strand.
CCATCAGGCGCTGAAGTCCGTCAGCCTCGACATCCGCCGCGGCGAGATCTTCGCACTGCTGGGCCCCAACGGCGCCGGCAAGACGACGCTGATCGGCATCACCTGCGGGCTCGTGAATCCCACGGCCGGCCGCGTCCTCGCCGACGGGCATGACGTCGTGCGCGACTACCGCAAGGCGCGCGCCACGATCGGCCTCGTTCCGCAGGAGCTCACGACGGACGCCTTCGAAACGGTCTGGGCCACGGTGAACCTGAGCCGGGGGCTGTTCGGATGCGGCCGCGACGAGGCCCATCTTGAGCGGGTGCTGAAGAGCCTCTCGCTGTGGGAGAAGCGCGACGCGAAGATCATGACGCTGTCCGGCGGCATGAAGCGGCGCGTGCTGATCGCCAAGGCGCTGTCGCACAACCCGCGCATCCTCTTCCTCGACGAGCCCTCGGCTGGCGTGGACGTGGAACTGCGCCGCGACATGTGGGAGGTCGTGCGCCGACTGCGCGACGATGGCGTGACGATCATCCTGACCACCCACTACATCGAGGAAGCCGAGGAGATGGCCGATCGCATCGGCATCATCAACCACGGCGAACTCGTCCTCGTCGAGGACAAGGCCTCACTGATCCACAAGCTGGGCAAGCGTCAGCTCACGCTGCACCTCGGCGCCCCGCTGGAGGCCGTACCTGCCTCGCTGGCGGACCTGGGACTGATGCTGGGCGCCGGCGGACTGTCGCTGGTGTATGGCTATGACAACGCCGGCGGGCGGGAACGGATCGCGGGCCTGCTGCGCGCCGTGAACGAAGCCGGCCTGGACTTCCGTGACCTGGAGACGAGCCAGAGCTCACTCGAGGAAATCTTCGTCTCGCTCGTGAGGACGCCGCGATGAACTGGCATGCCGTGAAGGCGATCTACCGCTTCGAGATGGCGCGCACCTTCCGCACGCTGGGCCAGAGCATCGCCGCGCCCGTGATGACAACGTCGCTGTACTTCGTCGTGTTCGGCTCGGCGATCGGTTCGCGCATCGAATCGGTGGGCGGCGTGCCCTACGGCGCCTTCATCGTGCCGGGCCTCATCATGCTGTCCGTGCTGACGGAGAGCATCAGCAACGGTTCTTTCGGCATCTACATGCCCAAGTGGGCGGGCACCATCTACGAACTGCTCTCGGCGCCGGTATCAACGCCGGAGATCCTGATGGGCTATGTCGGCGCTGCGGCGACCAAGTCGGTGATGATCGGCCTGATCATCCTCGCGACGTCGACGTTCTTCGTGCCGCTGCAGGTGCTGCATCCGGGCTGGATGCTGTGCTTCCTGCTGCTCACGTCGTTCACGTTCAGCCTGTTCGGCTTCATGCTGGGAATCTGGGCCGACAGCTGGGAAAAGCTGAACATCGTGCCGATGCTGGTCGTGACGCCGCTGACCTTCCTCGGTGGCAGCTTCTATTCCATCGACATGTTGCCGCCGGTCTGGCGCACGGTGACGCTGTTCAACCCGGTCGTATACCTGATCAGCGGCTTCCGCTGGAGTTTCCATGGGACGGGCGATGTGAGCCTGGCGACGAGCCTCGCCTTCATCCTCGGCTTCCTCGCGCTCTGCCTTGCCCTGACGAGCCTGATGATCCGCCGCGGGTGGCGGCTGCGGCACTGACCGCAGCCCGCGGGGATCAGTGTCCGCCGCCACCCATGCCGGCGGCGCCGAAGGGCGGCTTCGCGAGCCACACGAACGGGATCATCGCGAGGTACAGGATGAACATCATGAAAAACACGTCACTGGCGCCCATCGTAGAGGCCTGGTTGTAGACCACCTGCGCGATCGCGCCCAACGACATCGTGCCCTCGATGCCTTGTGACGCCAGTTGGGCCTGGTAGGCCGCAGTCGCGGCCGAATCCGTAGAGACATGCTGGATGAGCGTGCCGGCGTGGTATTCGGTGCGGTCGTTCCACAGGAAGATGCAGATCGCCGTGGACATGCTGCCGAAGATCGTGCGCAGGAAGTTCGACAGGCCCGCGGCGGAGGCCAGCTCGTTCGACGATACGCCGGCCATGATGATCTGGTTCAGGGGCAGGAAGAACAGCGCCAGGCCCATGCCCTGCACGAAGCGCGGCGCCGCCAGTTGCCCGAAGCTCGCGTCCGCCGGCAGCGAGGACACCCAGTACAGGCTGGTGGCAAAGATGCAGAACGCGATCGACGGCACCAGCCGGAGGTTCAGCCGATGCAGGTTGCGGCCGATCAGCGGGGCGAGGAACAGCGCGACGATGCCGACTGGGGCGATGGCATAGCCCGCCCAGGTACTCGTGTAACCCAGCGTCGTCTGCAGCCACAGCGGATAGACCACGTTGATGCCGGAGAAGGCGAAATAGCCGACCGACACGCACAAGGAACCCACGACGAAATTGCGCCGCTTGAACAGCTGCAGGTCCACCACCGGATGCGGGTCTGTCAGCTCCCATGGGATGAAGAAGGCCAGGGCGACGAACGAGATGCAGGCCGCCGCGACGATCTCGGGCGAAGCGAACCAGTCCATGTCGTTGCCGTTGTCGAGCATGAACTGCAGGCTGCCGACACCGATCACCAGCAGCACGAGGCCGACGATGTCGACGGGCACCTTCACGCGCTGTGATTCGCGCTTGCGCAGCAGCCACCAGGAAATCGCCGCGGCAAGCGCCCCCACCGGCAGGTTGATATAGAACAGCCAGGGCCAGGACAGGTTGTCGGTGATCGTGCCGCCGAGGATCGGGCCGGCCACCGGTGCGACGATCACGACCATCGCCCAAAGGCCCAGCGCCAGGCCGCGCAAGTGCACCGGATAATTGCGGATCAACAGGGCCTGGGCGACCGACATCATCGGCCCGGACACGAAGCCCTGCATCAGTCGCGCGGTGATCAGCATGGGCATGCTGGTCGCCAGGCCGCAAATCGCCGAAAACACCATGAACAGGATGATCGAGGAGACGAAGGTCCGCACTTCGCCGAAGCGGCGACCGATCCAGCCCGCGAGCGGCTGCACCACCGCGGCGGCCAGCATGTAGGAGCTGACGGACCAGGTGCCCTCGGAAGGGCTCACGCCGAGACTGCCCGAGATCGACGGAATCGAGACGTTCACGATCGTCATGTCGAGGATCTCCATGAAACTGGAGATCGCGATCGCAAAGGTCATCAGGGCGAGCTTGCCACCGCGGAGCGGCGGGAACTCGCCCGGCTGCGCAGGCGCTGTCGGGGCGGCGGCCATCGGGCGTTATTTCTTGCCGAGGTTGCGCGCGATGACCGCGTCCGCCGACGTGCCGGCCGCTGCAAGATCCGCCGCGAAGACATCCGTCGACGGAATGGAAGGCGCTTCGGTCGCCGAGGCCAGCACGGCGCCGCTGCGGTCATGTGTATCGACCGTCACCGTGTTGGAAAGGCCGATGCGCAATGGATGCGCCGCGAGCTCGGCCTTGTCGAGCGAGATCTTCACCGGCACGCGCTGAACGACCTTGATCCAGTTGCCCGAGGCATTCTGCGCCGGCAGCAAGGAGAACGCGCCACCGGTGCCCGCTGCGAGGCCGAGCACCTTGCCGTGGAACGGTGCATCGCTGCCGTATAGATCGCTGCGCACGGTGACGGACTGGCCGATGCGCAGATTCGCAATCTGGCTTTCCTTGAAGTTGGCATCGATCCACAGATCGTCGAGCGGAATCACCATCATCAGCGGCTGGCCTGGCGCGATGCGCTGCCCGAGCTGCACGTTGCGCTGGGCGACATAGCCGCGCACCGGCGCCACGATGGCATTGCGCCTGGCCATCACCCAGGCGTCGCGGTACTGCGCACGAGCCGCCAGCACGACCGGGTTGTCCTGAACGCTGGCACCATCGACGAGCGCATGCGCAGCGGCAGCCTGGCGCAGCGCCTGGTCCAGCGAGACCCGCGCGATCGCCACCGCATCCTGCGCGTGACGCACTTCTTCCCCAGCGATGGCCTTGTCGGCGACCAGCGGTGCGCGGTTCTTCAGGTCGATCTCGGCACGCTTGAGTTCGAGCCGGCGCTGCGCGATGGCGGCGTCGTACTGACCCGACAGCGCCTGCTGCTGGCGCACCTGGCGCACCGCGCGCCCCAGCTCCGCTTCTGCGCGCGCGAGCGCCGTGGCGGCGTCAGTCGGGTCCAGCTGGAGCAGCACCTGCCCGGCCTCGACGTGCGTCGTGTTCGTCACACCGACCGCCGTGACCGTACCTGCGATCTGCGACGTGATGACCACCTGGTTGCCGGCGACATAGGCGTCGTCCGTCTTCTCGCGCAACGCGAGCACGAAGTGCTGCAGCAACAGCCAGATCACGCCGGCCGTCACGAAGACGATAGCCAGGATGCTCAGGATGCGGCGGCGCTTGCTCGCCTTGGGATTTTCGGCCGGTGCCGGTGCGGCGTTCGTGGTGTCGTTCATGGTGCGTTTTCCGTGGTGACGGCTTGCGTCGCGTGATAACCGCCGCCCAGGGCGCGGCGTAACCCGATGTCGGCGGACAGGGCAGCCAGGTCAACCTGGGCCAGGCTGTCTTCGGTCGTGTTGACCTGCAGGGCGGCGAGCAACTGCGGACGGATGTCGCCGGTGCCTGCCGCCACGCGGGATTTCGCGCTGGCGAGCAGGGATTCGTTGGCAGCCAGCTGCGCCTCGCGTTCGTGGCGCTGCGCAGCCAGCGTGCCAGCCAGCGTGGCCGTCGCGGACACTTCGCGTACCGCGCCGAGGACTGCGTCGTCATAGGTGGCGATGGCGGCATCGAGCTGTGCACTGCGCAGTCCATGTCGCGCAACGCGCTGCCCGCCATCGAACAGCGGCAGGTTCACCGCGGCGCCGATCGAAGGGTTGGCGCTGTTGGTCTGCAGCAGCTTGCCCAGGTCCACGGTCGACAGACCGACCAGCGCACGCAGGCTGATGTCCGGATACCAGGCGGCGCGGGCTTCGATGAGCCCCTGGCTTGCCGCATCCACGCGCCAACGGCTGGCAACGACATCCGGGCGATGGCCCAGCAGGCCCAGCGACAGGTCCGCCGGCAGACCGGCGGCCACGCGCGGCAAGGGGCGCGGGGCGAGCGCCGGCAGCGCGTCGATCGGTACGCCGGTCAACGCGGCCAGTGTGACGACTCGCTGTCGCGCCGAACCTTCCAGCGACAGGATGTTCTCGCGCGCCGTGGCGAGCCCGTAGGTGGTCATGCGCAGCGTGTCGGCGTTGTCGAGCTGTGCCTCGACACGGCGCTCCATGACCTGTGCCAGGCGCTGCATGGCATCCAGCCTTTCGCGCGCGTAAACCAGTCGCTGCTGATCCGCCTGCCAGCCGAAATAGGCATCGGATACCGCGGCGGCCAGCACCAGGCGGGCAGCGGCGCTTTCCGCCTCTTTGGCACGCGCTTCGTCGATCGATGCCTGGATCTGTGCCTTCTGCTTGCCCCACCAGTCGAAGCTGTAGCGCAACTCGACGCCGAGGTCGGCCTGGTTGTAGTCGTTGAAGCCGAGGAACTGCGGCGAGATCAGGCCATTGTCACTGAGGCGCTGGCGTGACAAGTCCGCACCGGCCTGCACCTGCGGACCCAGCGCAGCGCCAGTCAGCTTCGCGGCCTGGCGAGCGGCGGCCACGCGCGCTTCAGCAGCGGCAATGCCCGGCGATCCCTCGAACGCGCGCATGACCAGCGCATCGAGCGTCGGGTCCTGGTACGCCCGCCACCAGGCGGCCGTCGGCCAGGGCGAAGCGGCTGACGTCAGCGCGGACGCCACAACGGGCGCTGCCTCACGCAGCGCCGGCTTGCGCGCCGCGGGCGGCGTCATGGCACAGCCTGCCGCGCACAGCGTCAGGGCGATCAATACGATCCTCATGGGGCCTGCTCCGTCGGCACGTCCTGCCGAAGTCCCTCAAGCGCGGCGAAGACACGCCGCAAACCACCGAGCAGCTGTTCCAGCTCCTCCGGCTTGAAATCCGCGAACAGGTCGCGGGCAAACGAACAAATCAGGGGCAGCAATTCGCGCGCGAGCGCCTCGCCTTCAGCCGTCACGCGCAGCTCCGTGCGGCGACGGTCCTCGTCGCTGGGTGCCCGCGTGATCAGCCCGCGGACGACGAGGGCATCCGTGACGCGCGTGATGTTGGCCGGGCTCTGGCACAGCGCCGAACACAGCTCGCCCGGGAAGGTGCCTTCCTCCGCCTGCGAGAAAATCGACATCAAGACGCGCAGCTCCACTTCCGACAGGCCGGACGGGCGGAGCCAGTGGTCCATGCGCACGGAGAGCTCACGGCCGAGGAGGATCGACATCCGCACGGCGATCGTCTGCTCTATGGGCAGGTCGGGGATGCGGGCAGCGATGCGACGCGCGCCGGCTTCGAGATGCTGGATCTGGGACAGCGACACGACGGTCACCCGAGGAAATTATTTCCGAGCGGGATATTTTATCGCGGAAATATTGCAGCGCAAGTCATTCAGCGCGGAAAGAACTCGTTCAGGCGTTGGAGGCGCGGTCCAGGTACCAGGTCGTCTCGACGCCTTCTTCAGGCTCGACGGCAACGGGTGGGGCCGATTCAAGGGCCACGGCCAGCCGCGGGAACGGCGTGCCGTCGAACAGCCGCTTGCGGCTGGAATCGAGCCAGCGCTCGATGTGCTGGCGGAACCGCTCTGTCGCGTCGCGGCGCAGCGCGGCCATGCCAACCTCGCCGCCCACGCGCTCCTGCGCGGCGCTCACCTGCCACCACCACTGCAGGCGGTCGAGGCGATCGCCTTCGAAATAAGGAAAAGTAATCGTGAAACGACGGCCCTGGCGGTTGGCCGTGAGTTCGGCGAACGCGAAGTAATCGTCCAGCGGGCGGGGCAAATCGATCTGGGCCATCGCGTCCTTCCGGTCCCTGCGACATCTGTCGCGTCGCTTCCTTGCGAACCGATGATCGCGGCATTGCCGCAGTGCCGTCAACCGCCGCACACAAGGTCGCGACGGCGACGACAAATGGGCATTAACCCGGCGTCAGCGGCCCCCGCCGCGACGCGGTCCGAAGCTGCGCGTGCCGCTGCCGGCCTGCGGTGGGCGACCGCTGCCACCCTGCGGCCGGCCGCCACCCGCGTGGGAACGGCCCCCGCCCTGGGCCGGACGACCCTGACCCTGCGGACGACCCTGACCCTGCGGACGACCCTGGCCTTGCGACCGGCCACCGCCGTGCGGTGGGTGATCCCGGACCGAAGTCGCCTGATTCAGGGCTTCCTTCATCTCGAAGGGCGGCAAAGGCAGGCTCGGGATGTCCTTGCCGAGCAGCCGCACGATGTCCTTCAGGTAAGGGGCTTCATCCGGCGACACGAGCGACACGGCCTGACCGGTGGAGCCGGCACGGGCCGTGCGGCCGATGCGGTGCACGTAATCCTCCGGCACGTTCGGCAGCTCGTAGTTCACGACATGCGGCAGCTCCTTGATGTCGAGGCCACGCGCCGCCACTTCGGTTGCGACCAGCGCAACGATGCGGTTGTTCTTGAAGTCCTCGAGCGCCTTCACGCGTGCGTTCTGGCTCTTGTTGCCATGGATCGCAAGGCTGGGGATGCCGGCACGCGAGAGCTGTTCGGCGAGACGGTTCGCGCCATGCTTGGTACGCGTGAATACCAGCACCTGATGCCAGTTGCCCTCGTTGATGAGGTGCGCCAGCAGGTGCCGCTTGTGCTCCTTCGGCAAGCGGTACGCCGTCTGCTCGACCTTGTCGGCCGTCTTGTTCGGCGGCGTGACTTCGATCGACTCGGGACGCGACAACAGCTTCGAGGCGAGGTCGCGGATGTC
>CANGMU010000008.1 GCA_947454665.1 Pseudomonadota bacterium
AAGCTCGGCTTCACATCCGCCGGATGCGCCTGGTCCATGTGGATGTAGCGGATGTTGTGGCCGACCTCATGCAGCATCGTGATGAGGCCCGGCGTCTGGATGAAGTGGATCGGATACGGCGAGGCGACCATGCGCGGGATGCCGTGCGGATAGCAGCGCGTCGGGGCATCGCCGATCGGCGTGCCGGCCTTCTCGGCCGCGACATGGCGCTGCCATTCGGCAAGGCCCGCGGGCAGGAACGGCGGCATGGACTTGTCGAGCTGACGGTAGGTGCGGTCATAGCCGCGGGTCCACCACACGCCCTCGATGTTCCGCGGATCCGGCGACACCTTGAACACCTGCGGCGGAGCGGCCGCCACCGTGGGCATGGAGCCCGCCAGGGCGCCCGTGAGCGCACACGACACCATCACGGCGCGCAGCAAGCGCGTCGGCACGTTCGATCTCATATTTCCCCCGGTTGCCTTGTCCGGTCCTGTAGCCGGACCTCGATCCAATAGTACGCCAGCTGATGGGGCTCGAAACAGCCGGTAGCGAATACGCGGGGAATTGGCACTCCCCGGCTCGATCACCGTCAGGGTTTGTCAGAGACGGTAAAGCGCAGCGCGCCCTTCGTCTCGTGCGTGTCCTCGCTGACCCCGCGATACCGCAGGACATACTGTCCTTCGCCGAGCCTGGGCAGTGCCACCACGAGGCTGCGCGCCAGCTCCTTCGGCAGATCCTTCAGCGCCTCCGCCTTTCCACCTGCCTTCTCCAAGGTCACGTCGACGAGGCTGATGGAATCCGAGAACCGCAATACGACCTGCGTGGGCGCAGCCTTCAACGTGCTGCCATTCGCCGGCACGGCCGACTCCAGATGCGCATGCGCCATGACAGCCACCGGCAACAGCGCCAGCGCCAGCGCCAGCGCAGCCCCGACCAGAACGGCTTTCCTGATGTTCATCCCTTACTCCGCGTGCTGGTGATGTTCGGGGGCATCCTGATCTTTCGGGGCAGCCGGCGACGCGGTGTCCACGCGACGCGCGCGAGGCACGTCCTTGACCTCATACCAGCCCGGATCCACGTTGCCCTGCAGTCCGCGGCGCACCTTCAGCATCGTCATCATGCCGCCCATGCCGATGGCACCGAAGGGCCCCTCGCCCTGCGCCATCGGCAGCGTGTTCTCGGGGCCCCGCATGTGCTGGGCATGTTCAAGATGCTGCTGCATACCGTCTTCGCCCATGGCCATGAAGCCGGGCAGCTGCTTGCGAATGCGCGTTTCCAGCCCTTCCATTTTCACACCGACGGAATTGGCGATGCCATGACCCATCGCGTTCATCGTGTGGTGGGACAGGTGGCAATGCAGGGCCCAGTCGCCGGGGTTGTCGGCGACGAATTCGATGTCCCGCGTCTGGCCGACGCCCACGATGGTGGTGACTTCAGGCAACCAGGCCTGCCGCGGCCAGCGGCCGCCATCACCGCCCGTCACCGCGAAGCGATGCCCATGCAGGTGGATCGGATGGTGGTGCATCGACAGGTTCGCGACGCGCAGGCGCACCCGTTCGCCCTGTGCGGCGAGCAGCGGCTCCGTCGCCGGGAAGACCTTGCTGTTGAAGGTCCACAGGTCGAACTCCGTCATCACTGACGGATCGGGCCGGTAGGTGCCCGGATGCAGCGCCCAGTTGTGCAGCAACATCGCATAGTCGCGCTGCACCGGCGGATCATGCGGCACGCGCGGATGCACGATGAAGAAGCCCATCATGCCGAAGGCCAACTGCGTCATCTCGTCGACATGCGGGTGATAGAGGTAGGTGCCTTCCTGCCGCAGCGTGAATTCATAGGCCCAGGTTTCGCCCGGTGCGATCGGTTCCTGGTTCAGCCCCGAAATGCCATCCATGCCGTTGGGCAGCAGGATGCCGTGCCAGTGGATCGACGTGCCTTCCGGCAGCGTGTTGGTGATGAGGATGCGCACGCGATCGCCTTCCACGGCTTCGATCGTGGGCCCGGGCGTGGAGCCGTTGTATCCCCAGCAGCGTGCCTTGCAGCCCGGCGCGAATTCGTGCTCGAACTCACCCGCGACGAGCTGGAATTCCTTCACGCCATTGACCATCCGCCACGGCAGGCTGCTGCCGTTCAAGGTGCGCACGCGCCCCTGCGAAATCACCGAGGACGTGGCGGGCAAGACCGCGGCATCGAGCGCACGGGACGCGGCGGCCAGGCTTGCCGCACCGGTCAGCAGACGCCGCCTCGAAAGGCTCATGGCGCATCTCCCGGCAGGGCCGCGACCAGTTGCGTGCCGGAGGCGCGCAGCAGTTCGACGCGCGCGTGCCAGAACGCCTGCACCGCATCCACATAACCGTCATAGGCTGCATATTCCTGCTGCCGCGCCAGCAGCAAGGTGAACCCATCGTCGAGCATGTAATTCACCCTTTCCTGCAGCCGGGCGACGACGGCTTCGCGCTGCGGGATCAGCGCTTGGCGATAGCCTTCGGCACGCGCCTGCGCGAGCGAGAGCTTCTGCAGCTGCTGCTGCAACTCCGCGTCGACGGCCACTTCCAGCGCACGCAAGTTTGCCTGAGCACGCTGCAGTTCGGCGGCAGCGCGGGCCACGCGCCCCTGGCCCTGCTCGAACAGCGGCAATTCCAGCGAAAGCGAGGGTCCGGCGCGCCGTGCGCCATCCGGCTCGCGATCCAGCTCTGCGCCGACATCGACACGCGCGAGCAGCGGTGTCCTGCGCTGGGTCGCATAGGCCCGGCTGCGCGCATCCAGCGCCTTGCGGGCCGCCACAAGGTCCAGTCGCTCGGCCCGCGCCCGCTCGCGCAGCGGCGCGAAGTCCGGCACCGCGGGCGCATCCGGCATGGGCAGCGCAGTGGGCAATGTCCAGCTCGCGGCGGCATCCAGGCCCAGCCATTGCTGCAAGGCCGCCCTCGCATCCACGAAGTCCGCGGTCGCCTGCTGCAGTGAAAGGCGTGCTTCGGTGGCCGCAGCCTGCTGGATCGCCAGATCGAGTTTCGGCAGGTTGCCCGCCTCGGCATGCCGTGCCGCCAGCGTCGCAGCGGTGTCGGCGACCTCGAGGATCGACTCGCGAACGGCCACGCGCTGGGCGGCGGCTACCGCATCGACCCAGGCGCGCTGCGTGCCGGACACGACGGACAGCACGTCGGCCGCGACCCGCGACTGCGTGGCTTCGAACACCGACTCGGCGATCCGTTTCGTACTGCGACGAAGCAGCAGCCCGGAGAAATCGAAGGCCACGGATGCGGAGAGCTTGTTGCCGGCCACGTCTCCGCGGGGCATCAGCAGCGCCAGGCCCACGGCCGGGTTGTGCAGGCGACCGGCCTCGAAGACATCGGCAGCACCGAACCCCAGCTCCGCCTCGCTGGCGAGCAGACCGGGATTGCGCAGCAGGGCCACGCGCACGGCTGCTTCAAGGCCCAGGGGCTGCGCCAGCCAGCGGTCGATCTCGCCCTGCACGAGGTATCCAGCGGGAACGCGCGCCTGGACGAGGCGCCGGCTTGCATCATGTCCCGCGTCGAGCGGCACGCCGGCACAACCGGCGAGCAGGCCTGCAGAGGTGATCGCAGCGAGGACGATGCCCATGCCGTGTCCCAGCATGTCAGGACCCCGGTGTCGAGCGCGGCACATGCCGATCAATGATCAGCGTTCCGATGAGGGCGCAGACCACGGCCACCGCGAGGGCGCCGATGTAGGGCGTATCCGGAATCCCGGGCACGCTGAGCAAGGCGCCGCCGATGAAGCTGCCCAGGATGCCCCCCATTCGTCCGAGCATCATCGCCAGCCCGATGGCCCCGGCGCGGCAGGAGGGCGGAAAGCCCAGCGCGAGCACGGCATAGATCACGCCGATCAGCGCACCGTTGAAGGCCCCGACGCCGGCGCTGCCGACCAGCACCAGCAACTCGGCACGTCCGACATCGTGGACGGCCCGCAGGGTCACCACGCCCAGCGCCAGCAGCCCCAGTGAAACCAGCGTGAGGGTCACGCCCGTCAGCATCAGCCGGCGCGATCCGAATCGTGTCACGAGCAGACCATGGAGGATGCCCGACACCACCGCACAAAGGTTGAACGTGAAGCTCGCGCGCAGCGCGGCAGGCATGCCCAAGCCCGCGCCGGTCAACAGCACGGGCAACCAGGCCGCAAGCCCGTAGGCGACGTAATAGACGCCGAAGAACGCCAGCCAGGCGCCGACATTGAGCCGCAGGTTGCTGCGCTCGAACACACGGACGTCATCACCGGCAGCCGCTTCGGCATCGATCGCCCGCGCAGCGGCATCTGCCGAACCCAGCGACTGCGCCGTGCAGTCCACGCCGAGGTAACGACGCAGCAAGCCCGCTGCCTGGTCCGCCCTGCCGCGCGCCACGAGATAGCTGGGCGACTCCGGCAACCAGACCCAGGCGAGCAGTCCGAAGAAGATCGACAGCAGACCGCAGGCGATGAAACAGCCCCGCCAGCCCAGCAAAGGCAGCAAGCTGATGAGTACGGCCGCACCCAGCATGCCGCCGAGCGGCGTCCCGGTGGCCGTCATGCCGACGACACGGGAACGCGCCAGCTTGGGCAACCATTCGCTGACAAGCGCGACGGACGTCGGCAAGGCGGCACCGAAGCCGAAGCCGCCAATGAGTCGCACAAGGGTCATCGCGAACACGGACTGCGTAAGGCCCGCCAATACGGTGGCGACGCCAAAGGCCAGCGTGGCGGCCACGAACACGCTCTTGCGACCGAAGCGGTCGCCCAGCCCGCCACCCACCACCGACCCGAAGGAACTGCCCAGCAGGGCCGCGGACATCGCCGCGCCGAAATCCTGGCGCGCGATGCCCCAGTCCTCGAGGATCAGGGGCGCAACCAGCGACAGCAGCTGCACGTCGAGACCATCGATGACGAGCGCCAGGGCGATGACCACGATGATGAGGACCTGACGCCCGCCGAGCGGACGCGAATCCAGCCAGCCTTCGACGAGTCGCGACATCAGGTTTCCTCACGGCGGCGCAGGGCCAGCGACAACAAGAACACGCACAGCACGCAGGCCAGCATCGGGATGGTGAGCGCGCCCAGCACATGTGTCGGTGGCAGGTGCTGGTTCATGAGCCAGGCCATGGCGAGCGGGCCAAACAGCGAACCCGCACGCCCCAGGCCACTGGCCCAGCCTATGCCGGTTGAGCGCGCTTCCGGCGGATAAAGCGAGGCCGCCAGCGGGCCCAGCGTGAGCTGCGTGCCGATCGCACCGAAGCCGATCATCACCAGCAACAGAGCCCACACGATCCGGCTCTCAGGATTGGTCGCACACAGCAGCAGCGCCAGCGCCGCGACGAGATAGCCGCCCGCGAAGGCCTTCACGAGCTGGCCACGATCGACGAGCCGCGACACGATGAAACTGCCCGACACCGCACCGATCGACAGCACGGCCATCAGGCGCGAGGCGTCGGGCAGGGTCCAACCGTTCTGCACCATCAGCGTGGGCAACCAGCTCGCGAAGCCGTAGTTGGCGAACAGGTTGATCGCGTTGATCGCCCACAACAGCACGGTGCGCGGCCAGCGACCCGACACGAACAAGAGACCCGGCCGCGGAATGCCCACCGCCCCAACCGCCTGGGGCTGCGCTGGCGATGCAGCGTCCGGAATGCCGCGCCAGACCAGCACGGCGATGAACAGGGGCACGAGGCCGCCATAGGCAAACATGCCACGCCAGCCCCAATGCTCGGCAAGCCAGGGCGTCAACAGGCCGGCCGATGACGCACCGATGGCAAAGCCGCTGGCGGCCAATGCCGCGATCGAAACGCGTCGACCCGGCGGCGCGAGATCGGTCGTGATGCCGATGGTCACCGGCACGGTCGCGCCGAGGCCGCAACCCGCCACGAGCCGCCAGATCGCCATCTCCAGCGGGCTGCCGGATTGCATGGCGATCAGCGTGGGCAGCCCAAAGAGCAGCAGGCTGACGACAAGCATCGCGCGCCGTCCGATGCGGTCAGCCAAGGGGCTCAGCAGCAGCGCCCCGATGGCCATGCCGGCCAGCGAACTCGAGGCCGCGATCGCGAAGGCTGTCGGCGGTACGGCGAACTCGCGCGCCATGAGCGGGATGGCCATGGCGAGCATCTGCGCGTCATAGCCATCCAGCAGCACGGCAAGTGCGCACAGGGCGATGGGCCACCAACGGATGGCCTGTTCATTTTTCGTCAACTCGCTCCCCTTGCGACGATGCGAAGCGTCGAGATTGCCCGATCCGCCGCCCGGCCTCTACAGTTACCGGCGCATCAGGCATGCGGTCGATGCTGCATAGCGGGCCCCTGCCACCGTGACGTGGCGCACACCAAGGGACGTATGCCATTGCGACAGGCGCCGCTCATCTACTGATGCGACAATTACCGCATCGGAAGAATTATATTCATCGTGGATTCATCAACCTTTTGGCGAGGTTGTTGCTCCTAAACTCTTGGGAACGCCAAGGAACGGTGAAGTCACTCCATCCGGGACGAACTGCGTGCAACAACCTCCGCGACCGCTTGAAACCCCACTTCGAGTGCCGGCCTCGCCGGGCACCGCCGGGGATTCCAACGTTGCCGCCGAACGTCTGCGCCAACGCATGGACCTGCTCTCGGAAGTGATCTTCGAGACCAACGACCAAGGCAGACTGGTCTACGTCAACAAGGCCTGGTCGACCGTATTCGGCGACGAGCCCTATGAACTGCCGCTGCGGCCGTTCCATACCTGCATCCATCCCGAAAGTCGCGACACCTTCGCGATGATGATCGCCGCCGCCGCTGCCTCCCGGACCTGCCCGAGGCAGGAACTGCGGATCCTGCGCAAGGACGGCAGCTCGCGCTGGGCGGCCATGACGCTGGAGTCGCACGGCGATGGCGGGTTCGTCGGCGTGGCGACGGACATCTCGCTGCAGAAGGCCGCCCAGGAGCAACTGTCCAGGCTCTCGCTGGTGGCGAACTTCACCGACAGCCTGATCGCCATCACCGACAGCCGCGGCGTGATCGAATGGGTCAACCAGTCCTTCGTCCGGCACACCGGCTATTCGATCATGGAGACCGTCGGCCACCCGATCGAAGAACTGCTCAACGGACCTGACACGGACCGAGTGGTTGCAACCCGCGTTCGCGACGCTCTGGTCAAGCAGGTCGCCATGCGGGAGGAGCTGGTCAGCTACACAAAGTCCGGCGAGCCTTACTGGATCACGCTACACATCACACCGGTGCGCAGTCCGCAGGGCAATCTGGACCGGTTCGTGGTCATCCAGCACGACATCACCGCGCGCAAGCAGAACGAGCAATCGATCCTGGACCAGAAGCAGCTGCTGGAGCGCAACGTCGAGTTGCGGACCCAGGAACTCGTCAAGGCCAAGGACGATGCCGAGGCGGCGACGCGGGCAAAGGGCGGCTTCATCGCCAACATGAGCCACGAAATCCGGACGCCGCTCAACGCGATCGTCGGCTTCACGCACCTCTGCCTTCAGACCGAGCTGACGCCCAAGCAGCGCGAATACGTCTCGAAGACGGAAGTCGCCGCCAAGAACCTGATGCAGATCGTCAACGACATCCTGGACTTCTCCAAGATCGAGGCGGGGTCGATCAGGCTCGAGCAGGCGCCCTTCGACCTGCACGCCGTGCTGAACAACGTCGACTCCATGGTCGGCCTCATCGCGAAGCGCAAATATCTCGACTTCAACCTGGACGTCGCGAAGAACGTCACGGCCTTCCTGCAGGGCGATGCCTTGAGGCTGGAGCAGGTCCTGCTCAACCTCGTCGGCAACGCCGTGAAATTCACCGAAAAGGGAGCCGTCACCGTAGAGGTGCAACGTGTCCGCGCCGACGCCGAATCGATCGAGCTGGCCTTCCACGTCAAGGACACGGGCATCGGCATCTCGCCGGAGCAGCAGCAGCGGTTGTTCCAGGCCTTCAGCCAGGCCGATGACTCCACCGCCCGGATCTACGGCGGAACCGGGCTGGGGCTGGTGATCTGCTCGCGGCTCATCAAGGAGATGGGCGGCAGGATCTGGGTCGAAAGCCAGGCCGGCGTCGGCAGCACGTTCTCGTTCACGGCGCACTTCGGACGGACCGCCGGTACGCAACCGGTGGCCATCCTGCCGGATCCGGACCGCTCGTCCGCCACGCGCACCGAGCGACTGAAAGGCCGGCGCGTGCTGGTGGTCGAGGACAACGAATTCAACCAGACCGTGATCGTCGACATGCTGCACGCCGTCGGGATCGATACGAAGGTGGCGGGCAACGGCCTGGAGGCGCTGCAGTGCCTGGAGACGGATGGCGCCTTCGACCTCGTGTTGATGGACGTGCAGATGCCAGGCATCGACGGTTACGAGGCGACGCGACGCATCCGCAAGCACCCGCGCGTCTCCGGCATCCGGATCGTCGCCATGACGGCCAATGCCAGGCTGGAGGACAAGCGGCGCTGCCTGGAAAGCGGGATGGACGATTTCCAGCCCAAGCCCATCGATCCCGAAGGCCTCTACACGATGTTGCAGCGGGTGTTGTTCGCACCTGCACAGGCTTTGGCACCGCAAGCGTCGCCGGAACCCAAACCAAAACCGGCCTTCGATCCGAATATCCTGCGGGACATGTTCCCGGAGAGCCCGGAATATGTGCGGGAGATGGCGAACAAGTTCGTGCGACATGCGAGCGCCGCCGTACCGCGGATGCGCGATGCGCAGGCAACCAAGAACGCAGAGGCATTGCGTGACATCGGCCACAAGTACAAATCATCCGCCGCCATGATCGGTGCGAACCGCGTGGCCGTGATCTGTGCGGAACTGGAACGCCGAGGCAGGACCGGCGAACTCGACGGCTGCGACGAACTGATCGGTGAATTGCCCGGCCTGCTCGACCAGATCGAGCAGGCCTTCAATGCGGACCTGACGAAGGAAAACCCCGTCCTCACGCCTTGATGACGGGAATCCCGGCGATACGGGCCTGCCACTCGGCAGGCCCCGTCTGGTGGACCGACGTGCCGGTTGAATCCACCGCCACGGTCACCGGCATGTCCTGCACGCCGAACTCGTAGATCGCTTCCATGCCGAGATCGGCGAATCCAACGACCTTGGCAGAGCGGATGGCCTTCGACACCAGATAGGCCGCGCCGCCGACAGCCATCAGATAGGCCGCCTTGTGCTTGCGGATCGCCTCGATCGCCACCGGGCCGCGCTCGGCCTTGCCGATCATCGCAATGAGCCCCGTCTGCGCAAGCATCATCTCCGTGAACTTGTCCATGCGCGTGGCCGTCGTCGGACCCGCAGGGCCCACCACCTCGTCGCGCACTGGATCAACCGGGCCGACGTAGTAGATGACCCGATTGGCGAACTCGACCGGCAAGGCTTCGCCCTTCGCCAGCATCTCCTGGATGCGCTTGTGCGCGGCATCTCGGCCCGTCAGCATCTTGCCGGACAACAGCAAGGTCTGGCCCGGCTTCCAGGCCGCCACTTCGGCAGCGGTCAGCGTGTCGAGGTTCACGCGCGTCGACCGCTGCGTGTCCGGCTGCCAGTTCACCGCCGGCCATTCAGACAAATCAGGCGGTTCGCAGTACGACGGGCCGCTGCCATCCAGGGTGAAGTGTGCGTGCCGCGTGGCCGCGCAGTTGGGGATCATCGCGACCGGCTTCGAGGCCGCATGCGTCGGGTACATCGCGATCTTCACGTCAAGCACCGTGGCCAGGCCGCCAAGGCCCTGCGCACCGATACCCAGCGCGTTGACCTTCTCGTAAAGCTCGATGCGCAGCGCCTCGGTCTTGTCGCGCGGACCGCGCGCGAGCAGCGCGTGCATGTCGAGCGGCTCCATCAAGGATTCCTTCGCGAGCAGCATCGCCTTCTCGGCGGTACCGCCGATGCCGATGCCGAGCATGCCCGGCGGGCACCAGCCGGCACCCATCGTCGGCACCGTTTTCAACACCCAATCGACCAGCGAGTCGCTCGGATTGAGCATGACGAACTTGCTCTTGTTCTCCGAGCCACCGCCTTTGGCGGCGACAGTGACATCGACCGTCTCGCCCGGCACCAGCTCGACGTGCACCACGGCCGGCGTGTTGTCCTTCGTGTTCTTGCGTTCGAAGTGGGGGTCGGCGACCACCGAGGCGCGCAGCTTGTTGTCCGGGTCGAGATAGCCCTTGCGCACGCCAGCATTGACCGCATCGACAACCGAACCGGGAAATCCGGCGAGGCGGACGCCCATGCCTACCTTGAGGAAGACGTTGACGATGCCCGTGTCCTGGCAGAGCGGCCGGTGACCTTCGGCGCAAAGCCGCGAGTTGGTCAGGATCTGTTCGATGGCATCCTTGGCCGCCGGGCTCTGCTCCTGCTCATAGGCGCGCGCCAGGTGCCGGATGTAATCGACCGGGTGGTAATAGCTGATGAACTGGAGCGCGGCGGACACCGACTCCACGAAATCGTCGTACTGGATCGTGCTCATGCTGTTCAGGGCCTTGCCTTGTAGAACGTGATCGGTTGCTCGCGGAACTGCCGCAGCACGCCAGGCCGCATCGCGCCGACGACATGCATCTCGCAGGGCTTGCAGTCGAAGCGCAAGGTCAGCGTTTCATCGCCATGCTGCAATGTCAGCGGCTGTGCGCGCACCGTACCTTGCACGCCGACCACGCCCTTGGCCTGCTTCGGACACAGGCTCAGGCTGAAGCGCACGCAGTGCTTGGTGATCATGAGGCTCACCTCGCCGAGCTCCTCGTGGCTCTCGTAGGCGGACTCGATGACCTTCACACCGTGGCGCGCATAGAAGGCCGCGGCCTGACTGTTATGGACGTTGGCCAGGTAAGTGACCGTGTCTTCCGGATAGGCCACGGGCGGCTCGACGCGCGCCGCGCGCGGCAGGCGCTCAAGGCCGGAAGCCCGCGTGGCTTCCAGCGCCGTCGCAGCATCGCGACGCAGGCCGTTCAGCACCGAGGCCGGCACGAACCAGGCCGCGTCAGGCGGCAGTTGCACGTCCCGCGCGACGAAATCCGTGCCGCCCAGTCGCGTGAGCTGTTCGCGCAGCGTCTGCACGGCGCGTTCGGCATCGCGCGCCGGCTCGAGCGCGCGTTCGACGCGGGCCGTGCCCGCGAAACCGTCCTCGTCGATCAGGCTGAGGTCGAAACCTTCGGCACCGGCGTCACGCCAGGTGGAGAACAGCACGTCGACATCGATCTTGCGGTCGGCGGAGGGCTTGGCCAGCAGGCGCTCCCAGGCCATGTCGCGGTTGCGATGCAAGGGCATCCCGAGACGCAGGTCCTTCAGGTCCTTGGTGCCCGTGGCTCCCGCGCGCTTCTCGAGGTTCGGCTCGACGCGCCAGCGCCCCTTGCCCAGCGACTGCGTCGTGTTGACCTGCACGCCCTGCAGTTCGCCCTGCAGGTCCCACCAGGTCAGCGAATCGCCATTGTTCAGCACGGCCGCCGGGTCATCCGTCTCGACATCGAAATGCGCCGGCGCCACCGCCGCCACATGGCCCAGCGCGAGGCCCGCGTGCTTGGGCGTGTCGAAGGCGCCGATGTCTTCCTTGCGGCCGTTCACGAAATAGTCGGTGCCGCCGCGGTTGAAGCCCTGCTCGGGCTGCGGCGCGAAGGTGAATATGCTGTGACCGCTGCTGCTGCGGGCGAATTCGGGGCGGCGCTCCAGCAGCTGGTCGAAGAGCTGGCGGTAATGGGCGGTCACGTTCTTGACCGTCGCCATGTCCTTGTAGCGCCCTTCGATCTTGAAGCAGCGGATGCCGGCATCCACCAGCGCCTCGAGGTTCGCGCTCTGGTCGTTGTCCTTGAGGCTCAGCACGTGCTTGTCGTGCGCGATGATGCGACCGCTGGTGTCCTTCACCGTATAGGGCAGGCGGCACTCCTGCGAGCAGTTGCCACGGTTCGCGCTGCGCCCCGTGTGCGCATGGCTGATGAAGCATTGGCCGCTGTAGGCCACGCAGAGCGCGCCGTGGATGAAGAATTCCAGCGTGGCCTGCTTGACCTGGGCTTCGATCGCGCGGATCTGATGCAGGTCCAGTTCGCGCGCCAGCACCATCTGCGAAATGCCGGCGTCCTGCAGGAAGCGCGCCTTCTCGGGCGTCCGGATGTCGGTCTGCGTGCTCGCATGCAGCTGGATCGGCGGCATGTCGATCTCGAGCAGCGCCATGTCCTGGATGATCAGCGCATCGACACCGGCCTCGTAGAGCTGCCAGGCCATGCGGCTGGCCGCTTCCAGCTCGTCGTCGCGCAGGATCGTGTTCTGCGTGACGAAGATGCGGGAATGGAAGCGGTGTGCATGGCGCACCAGCCGCTCGATGTCGGCGATGGAATTGGTCGCCTTGTCGCGGGCACCCATGTCCGGCCCGCCGATGTAGACGGCATCGGCGCCATGGTTGATCGCCTCGATGCCGATATCGGCATCGCGCGCAGGAGACAGCAACTCGAGGTGGGGACGGGGCATGTCGTTTTTTCGCTGAATTAACGCAGCAGTTTAACGCAGCAGTTTAACGCAGCACGCCGGGTCGCTCTCGTCGCGGAGTGACTTCGCGCACGAGATCTGGAAGGAAGGATTGCGGGAAAATTGGCGGAGAGAGAGGGATTCGAACCCTCGAAGGGCTTTTGACCCTTACACCCTTAGCAGGGGTGCGCCTTCGACCACTCGGCCATCTCTCCGACACTGCTGCCGGCCCACCGAGGAACGGTGCGTCGATCAGACAAGGGCCGCGATCATACTGGCGCACCCGGTCAAAGGCAAAACGGCGTGTCAGCCGTTGGCGGCCAGCGCCTCGGACTCCTGCGACGACTCGCTGCCGCCCTCTTCCCGGATGCGCTGGAAGATCTCTTCGCGGTGGACCGAGACCGTTTTCGGCGCGTTGACGCCAATGCGGACCTGATTACCCTTCACGCCCAGGACGGTCACCGTGACCTCGTCGCCGATCATGACGGTCTCGCCGACACGGCGGGTGAGAATCAGCATGGTCACGCTCCTTATGAACCAGGGACTGGTCGGACGATACCGACATTGGCGTTTTTACAATTCAGGGACAATCAGGCATTTCCTGAAACTGCCCCTGCGCAACCATCCTAGTCCCGCGCGCTATTCCGTAGCCCGACGTTCGCTTTCATTTCGGAGGGATTCGTCGGACTTCAGCGCCGAGTCGATCGACTTGCGAACCTGATCCTCTTTGCCCGCCAGATCGGAGGTCTGCTGCGCAGCGCTGCCGGAGGCAGCACCTGCAGTCACTGTCGTTTCAGCCACCCCACAGCCCGCCAGGCTCGCGGTCAGCGCGAGCCCGGCCAGCACTCGGGTCCTGTCAGCCAAGCTTCGCACGGACCCAGGCCTCGACACCGGCCAGCGCAGCAGGCAACGCTGCGGGCTGGTTACCACCGGCCTGGGCGAAGTCCGGTCGACCGCCGCCCTTGCCGCCCACCTGGGCCGCCACGGCGCCCACGATCTCGCCGGCCTTGAGCTTGCCGACCTGATCGGCGGTAACGCCGGCCACGATCACGATCTTGTCGGGGCCAGCCACGGAGGCCAGCACGATCACGGCGGACTTCAGGCGATCCTTGAGCTGGTCCACGGCATTGCGCAGGGCACCGGCATCGGCGCCGTCGACCTGCACCGAGACGACCTTCACGCCGCCGATGTCCACCGCGCCTGCAGCCAGGTCGCTGCCCTGCCCCGAAGCCAGCTTGTCCTTGAGCTGACGGAGCTGCTTTTCGAGCGTCTTCACCTGCTCGAGACTGTCCTGGACGCGAACTGCGAGGTCCTCGCGCGTGCCACGGACCAAGCCGGCCACGTGACGCAGGATGTCTTCGGACTGCGCGATGTGTTCAACCGCGCCCTGGCCGGTCACAGCTTCGATGCGGCGGACGCCGGCAGCCACGCCACCCTCGCCCGTGATCTTGAACAGACCGATGTCGCCCGAGCGCGAAACGTGCGTGCCGCCGCAGAGTTCCATGGAGAACCCACCGACCTTCAACACGCGCACCTCGTCGGTGTATTTCTCGCCGAACAGCGCCATCGCGCCTTCGGCAACGGCGGCGTCATAGGCCATGACCTTGGTCTCGGCGGCCGCGTTCGAACGGATCTCGGCATTCACCAGCTGTTCGATCGCGCGCAATTCATCGGCGGTGACGGCCTGGAAGTGCGCGAAGTCGAAGCGAAGCTTGTCGGGCGCGACGAGCGAGCCCTTCTGCGTAACATGTGTGCCAAGAACCTTGCGGAGCGCGGCGTGCAGCAGATGGGTGGCCGTGTGGTTGCGCCGCGTGTGGTCGCGGCGCTCGCCATCGACCAGGCCCGTGAGGCGGTCACCGACGGCAACACGGCCGTGGGCCACGCGTCCGATGTGCGTGCTGGCGGTGCCGCGCTTGCGCGTGTCCGCGACGGTGAAGGTGGCATGTTCGCCGGCGAGATCGCCCGTGTCGCCCACCTGACCACCGGACTCGGCATAGAACGGCGTGCGGTCGAGCACGACCTCGCCTTCTTCGCCCAACTCGAGCCCCTGCACGGATTCGCCGCCCTTCAGCAGCGCCACGACAAGACCGGTGTCTTCAGTCGTCTCGTAGCCCGAGAAGGCGGTCACGACGCCCAGGTCTGCACCACCGCGCAGATCCACGCCGAAGCGGCTGGCCGCACGGGCGCGCTCGCGCTGCGCTTCCATCGCGGCATCGAAGCCCGCCTGGTCGAGTACGAATCCGCGCTCGCGCGCGATGTCGGCGGTCAGGTCGACCGGGAAGCCGTAAGTGTCGTACAGGCGGAAGGCCGTCCCGCCGTCGAGCAACTTGCCATCACCCATCTGGGCGATCGCTGTTTCCAGCAGGCCCATGCCGGTGGCCAGCGTGCGGGCGAACTGCTCGCCTTCCTTCAACAACACGCTGCGGATGAAGCCCATCTTCTCGCGCAGTTCCG
The DNA here is from genome assembly GCA_947454665.1 of Pseudomonadota bacterium. Lineage (GTDB taxonomy): Bacteria > Pseudomonadota > Gammaproteobacteria > Steroidobacterales > Steroidobacteraceae > ZC4RG30. Next base: position 14,846 of record CANGMU010000008.1, read on the forward strand.
GATAGGCATCGCCCATCACGGCCACCAACGCGGGAACGAGATCCGCAAAGAACGTCGGCTCGGCACCGAACTTGTGACCGTGGCGCATGGCGCGACGCATGATCCGGCGCAGCACATAGCCGCGGCCTTCATTCGACGGCAGCACGCCATCGGCCACGAGGAAGGAACTGGCGCGGATGTGGTCCGCGATCACGCGCAACGACGGGCTCTTGAGATCGGTCGCATGCACGCGCTTGGCCGCCTCTTCCACGAGATGGCGGAACAGGTCGATGTCGTAATTCGATTGCACACCTTGCATGACGGCCGAGATACGCTCGAGGCCCATGCCAGTGTCCACCGAGGGCTTCGGCAGCAGCGTCATCGTGCCGTCCGCCGAACGGTCGAACTGCATGAAGACAAGGTTCCAGATCTCGACGTACCGATCGCCGTCCTCGTCCGGCGAGCCCGGCGGACCACCAAAGATGTGGTCACCGTGGTCGTAGAAAATCTCGGTGCAGGGACCGCAGGGACCCGTGTCACCCATCGACCAGAAGTTGGATTTGTCGCCCAGCCGCGTGAAGCGCGTGGACGGCACGCCGATCTCTTCGAGCCAGATGCGCGCCGCTTCGTCATCGTCCTTGTAGACGGTGACCCAGAGCCGGTTCTTGTCGATGCCGAGCTTCTCGGTCAGGAAGGTCCAGGCGTGGCGGATCGCGGCCTGCTTGAAGTAGTCGCCGAAGCTGAAATTGCCCAGCATCTCGAAGAAGGTGTGGTGGCGGGCCGTATAGCCGACGTTCTCGAGGTCGTTGTGCTTGCCACCCGCGCGGACGCAGCGCTGGCTTGACGCAGCGCGCGTGTAAGGCCGCTGGTCCTTGCCGAGGAACACGTCCTTGAACTGGACCATGCCGGCGTTGGTGAAGAGCAGGGTGGGGTCGTTGCCGGGCACCAGCGAACTGGAGGCCACCACGCTGTGGCCCTCCGCCGCGAAATAATCGAGGAAGGCGCGACGGATGTCAGCGGCGGAGGTCTGCTTGGTCTGGGTCATGGGTCCGGATCGAGTTCGAAGTCAGCCTCGGAACCGCCCAAGGCAATCCTTATATGATCCGTTGAAAAGCCCCGGTATTGCAAAAATCGGGCTTGGCGGCTGCGCTCGGCCCAGTCTGCCGGGGGTTCAGCGCCAAACTTGCGCCGGCGCGTCTCGCGCGCAAGCTGCGCCCAGTCGGGGCCGGTATCCATCGCCTCGGCAGCAAGGCTCCCGGGGATGCCTGCAGCCATCAGGTCCTGGCGGATACGCCGGGGGCCCTGCCCCCGACCCGCATGGCTGCGCACGAAGCTTTCGGCGAAGCGCCGATCGTCCAGCAGGCGCTCGGCCTCCAGCCCATCCAGCGCCTCGTCGACGACAGCGGGCTGATAACCCTGGCCGGAGAGCTTTTCACGCAACTCGACGCGGGAATGCTCGCGCCGCGTCAGCTGCACCATCGCAGCGACGCGCGCCGCCTGCGGATCGGCGGCATGGGCCTCATCGACCTGCCGCCGCGCACGTCGCCCCCAGGTCAGTTCAGGCGCTCCTTGTCGGAGTCACCGGCCGCCTTGGTGGGCGGCAGCAGCTTTTCACGGACCTGCCGCTCGATGTCCTGGGCCATTTCCGGACGTTCCTTGAGGAAGTTGCGGACGTTTTCCTTGCCCTGGCCGATGCGCTCGCCCTTGTAGCTGTACCAGGCGCCCGACTTCTCGATGATGTTGTGCGCACTGCCCAGCTCGATGATCTCACCTTCGCGGGAGATGCCCTGGCCGTACATGATCTCGAATTCAGCCTCGCGGAACGGCGGCGCGACCTTGTTCTTCACGACCTTCACGCGGGTCTGGTTGCCGACCACTTCCTCGCCGCTCTTGATCGCACCGATACGGCGGATGTCGAGGCGGACCGAGGCGTAGAACTTCAGCGCGTTGCCACCGGTCGTCGTTTCGGGGCTGCCAAACATCACGCCGATCTTCATGCGGATCTGGTTGATGAAGATGACGATGGTGTTCGAACGCTTGATGTTGCCGGTGAGCTTGCGCAGCGCCTGCGACATCAGGCGGGCGTGCAGGCCGACCTGCAGTTCGCCCATCTCGCCTTCGATTTCGGCCTTCGGCGTCAGCGCGGCGACGGAGTCGACGATGACGACATCGACGCCACCGGAGCGGACGAGCATGTCGGTGATTTCCAGCGCCTGCTCGCCCGTGTCCGGCTGGGACACCAGCAGGTCATCGATGTTCACGCCCAGCTTCTGCGCATAGCTTGGGTCGAGCGCGTGTTCGGCGTCGACGAAGGCCGCGGTGCCGCCGGCCTTCTGCACTTCGGCGACGACCTGCAGCGTCAGCGTCGTCTTGCCCGAGGATTCCGGACCGTAGATTTCGACGACGCGACCCTTCGGCAGGCCGCCGATGCCGAGCGCGATGTCCAGGCCGAGCGAGCCCGTGGAGATGGCCTCCACGTCGTAGGCCTGGGAATCGCCCAGTCGCATGACCGAACCCTTGCCGAACTGCTTTTCGATCTGGCCGAGGGCGGCGGCAAGCGCCTTCTTGCGGTCTTCACTCATGGGGGTTGCCTCGAGGTGTGGGGGCTGACGATGGGCAGGATTAAATCACAGCGGGCTGTATATGTGTACAGTCTTTCGGGTGCGTGCAGGCCAAAATGAAGGGCCCGCTCAAACCAGGGGAAGAACTGCCTGGACGCCGTATCGAGCCTGCCCCGCAGCGCCCCCATCCGGCCGACTGGCCAGTAGCCAGAGGTCGACCGCCGTCCAGCAGACCGGGGGCACGATGGGACGCGGCTGCAGCCTGCAGGTTGCAGCCGGCAGGTTCCGCGCGAGCGTGACATGGGGGCGGAATGGCCGGGTGTCGCGAACGTAGCCAACAGCGGCCAATTCGCGCCACAGCGCATCAACCAGTCCCGTGATTTCCGGCAGTTCACCCAGCGCACAGAACGCCCGCGGCCCCCGCCAGGCCTCGAGGCGATCCAGCACCACGTCGACGGGGCCCTGCCTGCAGACCGGTGCCAGCCGCTCCATCAGCGATGCGGCAGAGGGACCACGCAGGTCGCCGAGAAAGGCCAATGTCAGGTGCAGGTCAGCCGCCAGGATGCAGCGTACGTCACTGGGCTGGCACAGCCCGGCAAGCCGTTCCCGGGCCGGTTCGTCCGGCCGAAGGGCCAGGAAATACCGGGTGGGCCGGGCGACGTCTGCGTGTTCAGTCATCGACCCGGGCCAGGACCGACTCGAGCACCCCTGCCAGCGCGGCCGCGACCGCCTGTCGCCGCACGGCGTCGCGATCACCGTCGAATCGATGGTGGCTGGCGTGGGTGCGCAGCGAACCGCCCTCGAGACGTGACAGGCCGATCCAGACAGTGCCCACCGGGTTGCGGGGGGTGCCGCCATCCGGGCCCGCGACGCCGCTGAGCGACACGGCCAGGTCCGCACCCGTGCGCGAGAGCGCGCCCTCGGCCATCTCCCGCACCACGGCCTCGCTGACCGCGCCATGGAGCAGGAGGGTCTGGGCCAGTACGCCCACGTCGCGCTGCTTGGCCGCGTTCGAATATGTGATGTAGCCGGCCTCGAACCAGCGCGAACTGCCCGGCACATCGGTCAGCAGCTTGGCGACGTAGCCGCCCGTACAGGACTCGACCGTGACCAGGGTCAGACCCCGGGCACCCAGGCACTCGGCGACGGCTTGCGCCCGCGCCACCAGCTCGGCATCGGCAGGAATTGGCATGAGCTCATACTCCTGCGCGGCGCCCCGGCGCGTCCAGTCCACCCCCGCCGCGTGGTAATTTTCGCGCCCCCGAAAAAGTTCGGAGATTCCCATGCCCGGCCTGCTGCCCAACGTCGATCCCGATGGCCTGCTCGAGTTCTCGGTGGTTTATACCGACCGCTCGCTCAACCACATGTCCCGCCGCTTCGTCGGCGTCATGCAGGAAGTCATCGCCACGCTGAAAGAGGTCTATCAGGCCGATGCCGTGGCGGTCGTGCCGGGCGGTGGCACCTTCGGCATGGAAGCGGTGGCGCGTCAGTTCGCAAACCACGGCAAGCTGCTCGTCGTGCGCAACGGCTGGTTCAGCTTCCGCTGGTCGCAGATCTTCGATGCCGGAAAGCTTGGCGACAATACGATCCTCTGCCAGGCCCGCCCGCAAGGTGACGGTCCGCAGGCACCTTGGGCGCCCTGCCCGGCCGACGAAGTCGCCGCCACGATCCGCCGCGAGAAGCCGCAGATCGTGTTCGCGCCGCACGTCGAAACCTCCGCCGGCGTCATCCTGTCGGACGACTACCTGCGCACGATCAGCGCCGCCGCGCGCGAAGTGGGCGCCCTGTTCGTACTGGACTGCATCGCCTCCGGCGCGATGTGGGTCGACATGCGCGCCGTCGGCGTCGATATCCTGATCTCGGCTCCGCAGAAGGGCTGGAGCAGCACGCCCTGCTGCGGCCTCGTGATGCTGGGCGAACGCGCCCGCACGGCCATCGACGCGACGCAGAGCTCGAGCTTTGCCGCGGACCTCAAGAAGTGGCTGCAGATCACCGAAGGCTACGAGAAGGGCCAGCATGCCTACCACGCGACGATGCCGACGGATGGCATCGTGCGCCTGCGCGACACCATGTTGGAAATGCGGGCGATCGGTTTCGAGACGCTGAAGGCCAGGCAGGTGGAACTGGGCACGAAGGTGCGTGCGCTGATGGAATCGCGCGGCTTTCCGAGCGTGGCCGCCGAAGGCTGGAAGGCGCCGGGCGTGGTTGTGAGCTACACGACGGACCCGCAGATCCAGAGCGGCGCGAAGTTCATGGCCGTGGGCCTGCAGACGGCTTCCGGCGTGCCGCTGCAATGTGGCGAAGGCCCGGAGTTCCGGACCTTCCGCGTCGGCCTGTTCGGCCTCGACAAGTGGCAGAACGTGGACCAGAGCGTGGGCTTCCTCGCTGCCGCGCTGGACAAGGTCGTACCGGGCGCCTGAAGCCCGGCGCCGGGTGATCAGGCCGCCTTAGCGGCCTGATCCTTCGCCTTGCGCTCCTGCAAACGACCCAGGCCAAGCGACAGCAACACCCAACCGCCTGCGACACCCGCCGTGACGACCGACAGGAACGGTATCGACATCAGCGCGTGCATCAGGTTGAAGATCTGCGCGTTCAAGGCATCCGCAGCGCGGAACACCGAACCATCGATGATGTTCTTCGCCTTGAACTTCTCTTCGCGGCTGACGACCGTCCACAGCGACTCGCGCGCGAGGTTCGCGATGCCAAAGTTCGTCGCACGCTGAACGGCCTGGAAGCCCGCGACGACGAACAGCACCGCCGGATTCATCGCCACGGCAATGAAACCGACGACGAAGACCAACGGCAGTAGCGCCGCCGCAGGGCCCGTGCCGATTGCCTTGACGATGCGTCCGGTGGCCAGCAACTGGATCGCCAGCGAAAGGATGCCGACCCACTTGGCGATCTGCGCGAAGATCTGAGTGCGCGTCGCGGTGTCCGTCGCAGCTGCAGAGACGACCTCGGCCTGCACGAAGTAAAGCATCGTGCCGGCGAAGGACAGCAGGAACACCCACAGGCCAATGCCGCCCAGATAGGGCGATTTGAACAGCAGACCGAAGCCATCGAACATGCCGCCACCGACCGGGTTCTTCTGGCGGCCGGCGCTGGCAGCCTGGAAGTCAGGGTTTGCGGCCTGCGCCTCGGCAGATGCGCCTTCCAGTCGATTGGCACAGACCACCGCCATGACCAACAGCACGCTGGAGATCAGCAGCAGGTTTGCGACGCCGATTTCCTTCACCAGCGTACCGGTGAGGATCGGCCCCAGGATGGATCCGATGGACCCACCGGCACCGATGAAACCGAACAGGCGCTTGCTCTGGTCAGCGGAATAGAGATCGGCCATGAACGACCAGAAGATGGACACGGTGAAGACCGAGAACACCGTGATCCAGATGAAGAAGGCACGCGCCACGACGATCGGTGCGACATGGGCGCTGATGAGCGCCCAGAAGATCAGCATGTTCGCGACAAGGAACAGGTAGACCACGGGGATGAATTTAGACCGGGGAAGGCGGGCCACGAGCGCAGCCTGGAACGGTGCCGTGATCAATGTGGCGATGAAGGTCGCGGCGAACAGCCAGCTCAGGCCCCGCGTGCCGCCCTCAAGGCCCATGGCATCGCGCAGGGGCAGCAGCATGTAGTACGTGCTGAGCAGGAAGAAGAAGTAGAGGAAGGACCAGAGCAGGGCCTTGATTTCCCCGGACTGGGCGTTGACGACTTTCTTGATGAGCGTTTCCATATGGGCAGGATAGCGCCGGCCCGTCGCCGATTGCCAGTCTCGCCAGGATTCGTTGCAGCCTCAATGAAATCGGCATCGGACGGGCGTCAGACGCCTTGCGGCAGCCCGGTTGCCGCTATCATCGGCCACTCCGAGAATTCAGCCACCCGAAGACAACACTGCCGTGACCGCCGTATCGCCCGACCACACGCCGATGATGCAGCAGTACCTGCGCATCAAGGCCCAGCACCCGGACGTGCTGCTGTTCTACCGGATGGGCGATTTCTACGAATTGTTCTTCGACGACGCGCGGCGCGTGGCGGCTCTGCTCGACATCACGCTGACGTCCCGCGGTCACTCGGCAGGCGAACCAATCGCGATGGCCGGCGTGCCGGTCGTCAGCCTCGAGAATTACCTGTCCCGCCTGGTGCGCAAGGGCGAATCGGTCGCGATCTGCGAGCAGGTCGGCGATCCGGCCAAGTCCAAGGGCCCGGTCGAACGACAAGTCGTGCGCGTCGTCACGCCTGGCACGCTGGTCGAGGATTCGCTGCTCGACCGAAGCCGCGAAAGCCTGCTGGCCTCGCTGGTCGGCGACAGCAGCGGCGGCACGCGTCGCTACGGTCTGGCCTGGCTCGACCTGGCCAGCGGCCGGTTCAGCGTCTCGGAACTGGACGGCGCCAGCGCACTGTCCGCGGAGCTGGAGCGCCTGCGCCCGGCCGAGTTGCTGCTGCCGGAAGACCAGCGCGATGACCATGGCCCGGTGAACACGCGCTTGCGGCCGCCCTGGCATTTCGAATTCGACAGCGCGCTGCGTGCACTCACCGGGCAATTCGGCACGCGCGACCTCAAGGGCTTCGGCGCCGACGACCTGCCATTGGCCATCCGCGCTGCCGGCGCACTGCTGCAGTACGCCGGCGACACCCAGAAAGCCGCCCTGCCGCACGTGCGCTCGCTCCTCGTGCAGCGGCGTGAATCTGGACTTGCGCTGGATGCGGCCACGCGCCGCAACCTCGAACTGGACCGCAGCCTGACCGGCAACGAAGCCGCCACGCTGTTCGCCGTGCTGGACACGACGACGACAGCGATGGGCTCGCGCGAACTGCGTCGCTGGCTGAACCGACCGATGACGGACCGCACGGCGCTGCGCGACCGCTATGGCGCCATCGAGGCACTCTGTGAAGGGCGCGCATTCATGCGTCTTGCCGTGGCCTTCAAGCCGATCGGCGACCTGGAGCGCGTGCTCGCCCGCGTGGCACTGCGCTCCGCGCGTCCGCGCGACCTGGCGCAGCTGCGTGGCTCTCTGGGCGCCCTGCCCGATCTGCGCGCGGTGACGGCGAGCCTGCAATCGCCCTGTCTCTCAGCATTGCGCACGCAGGTGCAGGACCATGCCGACCTGCATGCGCTGCTGCAGCGTGCGGTCGCCGAAGAGCCCTCGGCCTTCCTGCGTGATGGGGATGTCATCGCCACGGGCTTCGATGCGGACCTCGACGAACTGCGCCGCATCTCGTCGAACACCGATGACTTCCTGCTGGAGCTCGAGCGACGCGAACGCGAGCGCAGTGGCATCGCGCAGCTCAAGCTCGGCTACAACCGGGTGCAGGGTTTCTTCATCGAGATACCCCGCTCGCACGCCGAGAAAGTGCCCGCGGACTACATCCGCCGGCAGACCGTGAAGTCGGCCGAACGCTTCATCACGCCGGAACTAAAGTCCTTCGAGGACAAGGTGCTCGGTGCGCGCGACAAGGCGCTGGCCCGCGAAAAGGAACTCTTCGAAGACCTGCTGACCCAGCTGATCGCGCAGCTGGGCCCCTTGCAGGACAGCGCAGCGGCCGTAGCCAGCCTCGATGCGCTGGCGAGCCTCGCCGAACGCGCCGACACGCTGGGCTGGGCCAGGCCCGAACTGTCCGAGTCGCCGGAATTCCGCGTCGAGGGCGGCAGGCATCCGGTCGTCGAACGGTTCATCAGCGATGCCTTCGTGCCGAACGACCTCGACTTCCACGACCAGCGTCGCATGCTGGTGGTGACCGGTCCGAACATGGGCGGCAAGTCCACCTACATGCGGCAGGTCGCGCTGATCGCCGTGCTGGCGCACATCGGCAGCTTCGTGCCGGCGCGCCGCGCCGTGATTGGCCCGCTTGATCGCATCTTCACGCGCATCGGCGCGGGCGACGACCTGGCGGGGGGTCGGTCGACCTTCATGGTCGAGATGACGGAGACGGCGAACATCCTGCACAACGCGACCGACCGCAGCCTCGTGCTGATGGA
>CANGMU010000009.1 GCA_947454665.1 Pseudomonadota bacterium
AGCGCCGCACGAGGGTCTTCACCGACTCGCTGGCGCAACCTTCCGATCGCACCAATTCATGGGTTTTTGTCTTGATCTCCAGCGAACGTGCCGCCAACTCTGCGGCAATTTCCTGATTCGAGGCGTCCGGCCGGCGGCTGCCGATCTCCCGCGTGGCCTGCAGCGAGACCCACTGGAAGTTGGACAGAAAGCGCAAGGTGAGCGAGTCACCCGGGTCGACGCAGCGCGTGGCCGCGGCGCCGGAAGACACGAACTGGTCGAACAGCCCGAGGATGTCGCCGGGGGTGCCGGTCGCCTCGACGTCCTGCGCCATCGCGGGCGCTGCCAGGATCACGCCTGCAAGGACGGCAGAAAGAAAGCCTGAGCGGCGGGACATGGGCGGCCTGACGGGCGGCACGGGCGAGGCTGCCCGCCGGGTGACGATACGCCGGAACCCATCGCGGCGCGACACAGTCCAAGCGGGTGTGGCTATCACGGACTGGCCGCTGTGCAGACGCATGGCATAAAGTCACTTCGCCACGCTTCGAACCGTATCCGCTGCCTTGGGGGCTTGCTCGCAGCCATGTTTACCGGTCGCCACATCCTGGCCCGCTTCGTCGGTGCCGCCATCCTTGGCAGCGCCACCCTCCCCGCATGGGCCGCAGATCCCGCGGCCGCCGCACACGGCGGCTCCGCCGATGCGAACTGGGCCTTCTTCGGCGAGTACTGCCAGAAGTGCCACAACGCCGAAGACTGGGCGGGGGGCGTCGCCTTCGACATCCTCACCCCGACCGACATCCCGGCCCAGGCCGACGTGATGGAAAAGGTCGTGCGCAAGATGCGCGGGCAGATGATGCCGCCGGGCGGCAACAAGATGCCCAGCAAGGAAGCCTCCGCGCAGTTCGTGAAGTGGATGGAAGGCACGCTCGACACCGTGGGCAAGGCGCACCCGGATCCGGGTCGCGTCGGCCTGCATCGCCTGAACCGCAAGGAATACGCGAATGCGGTGAAGGACCTGCTGAACATCGACATCGACCCGTCGACGCTGCTGCCGCGCGACGAGCCGCGCGAAGGCTTCGACAACGTCGCCCAGGCACTCCAGGTCACTCCGTCTTTCCTCGACCAGTACATCTCGGCTGCGCGCAGCGTCGCCGTGATGGCGATGGGCAACAAGGACGCGCTGCCAGGCGGCACGACTTACCGCGCGAAGAGCCCCAGTACGCAGATCTTCCACGAGCAGGGGCTGCCGCTCGGCACGCGGGGTGGCGTCTCTGCCGACCACAACTTCCCGGCCGATGGCGAGTACGTCATCAACATCGCCAACATGGCGCTGGCCCTCTGGGTCTACAACATGGAGTTCGAGAACCACCTGGTCGTGACGCTCGACGGCGAGCTCGTCTATGAAACGACGATCGGTGGCGAGACGGACATGAAGGCCATCGACCAGCAGCAGGATCCTGCAGTCGACGCCATCAACAAGCGCCTGAAGAACATCCGCTTCAAGGCCAAGGCCGGCGTGCACAAACTGGCCGTCGCCTTCCGCCACCGCACGTTCGCGGAATCGGAAGACCGCCTGCAGATGCACATCCCGGGTGGCGGCCAGGATCGCATCCTGCGCGTGAACTCTTTCGAGGTGCGCGGTCCGTTCAATGCGACGGGCGTGAGCCACACTGCAAGCCGCGATTACATCTTCCGCGCCTGCTACCCGAAGGCAGCCAGCGAAGAAGACGCCTGTGCGAAGCAGATCCTCGCGGACCTGGCCAAGCGCGCCTTCCGTCGTCCGGTGACCGACGAGGACATCAAGCCGCTGCTGGCCTTCTATCAGTCGGGCCGCAAGGCCGCGGACTTCGACGGTGGCATCCGCCGCGCCGTCACTGCCGTGCTGGCACATCCGGATTTCCTTTATCGCAACGACGAGCCGGCGAAGCCGGTCGAGCCGGGCCAGATCTACGCGCTGTCGGACCTGCAGCTCGCCTCGCGGTTGTCGTTCTTCCTGTGGGCCAGCCTCCCGGACAGTGAACTGCTGGACGTCGCGAGCGCGGGCAAACTGCATGACCGCGTCGAGCTGCAAAAGCAGGTCAAGCGCATGTTGGCTGACCCGCGCGCCAAGTCACTCGCGACGAATTTCGGCGCGCAGTGGCTGGGTCTGTCCAAGCTCGCCGAGATCAATCCGGAACCCTCGCTGTTCCCCTATGCCAGCGGCGCGGGCGATCTGCGCGAGGACTTCCAGACGGAAATCGCGCTGTTCATGGACGACGTTTTCCGCGGCGACAAGAGCGTGATGGATCTCGTGTCATCGAAGACCACCTTCGTGAACGAGCGGTTGGCCCTGCACTACGACATCAACTCGGTGCGCGGCGACCAGTTCCGCCGGATCGAGCTGAAGGACAGCCAGCGCTGGGGCCTGCTCGGCAAGGGCGGCGTGCTGATGGCCAGCTCCTACCCGAACCGCACCTCGCCAGTCTTGCGTGGCGCCTATGTGCTCGAACGCATCATGGGCACCCCGCCGCCGATCCCGCCGCCGGGCGTTGCGCCGCTGGAACAGAGCGCTGCCGGCGCAAAGAAAGTCATGACGGTGCGCGAGATGCTCGAAACGCATCGCCAGAAGCCGCAGTGCTTCAGCTGCCACGTCGCGCTGGATCCGCTGGGCTTCGTGCTCGAGGGCTTCGATGCCGTCGGCAAGAAGCGTCCGATAGATCGTTATGCACGCACGCAGATCGACACGCTGGGCACGTTGCCGGACGGCTCGATCGTTCGCGACCCGGATGACCTGCGCAAGGCGCTGCTCGCGAACCCGACGCAGTTCATGCAGAACTTCACCGAGCGGCTGATGATCTACGGCCTGGGCCGCGTGATCGAAGCCCATGACATGCCGACCGTGCGCGATATCGTGCGCAACTCGGCGAGCGACAACTACCGCTTCTCGACGCTGGTCATGAACCTCGTCACCAGCGACGTGTTCCAGAAGGCGCGCATGCCGGTTCCGGCCGTGGCGCAACCCGTGATCAAGCAAGCCGCGGTCACGCGGTAAGGCAGGACGACATGTTCATTACCAAGAAGCATCTCTCTCGCCGCATGGTCCTCCGGGGCCTGGGCGTTTCGGTCTCGCTGCCGCTGCTCGACGCAATGATCCCGGCATCGACCGCGCTGGCGCAGACCGCCGCCAAACCGATGCCGCGCATGGGCTTCGTCTACTTCCCGCATGGCGCGATCATGAAGGCCTGGTCGCCGACGGAAACCGGCACGGGCTTCGCGGCCTCGCCGATCCTGAAGCCACTCGAACCCTTCCGCTCGCACATGACGATAGTCAGCGGCCTGCGCAACAAGGGTGGCGAGAGCTCGGACCCGCACGGCATCATGGCCGGCACCTGGCTCTCCTGCTTTGGTGTGAAGAACCGCGAGGACGACCGCGGCACGACCGCCGACCAGCTGGCCGCGCGTCACTTCGGCAAGGACACGCCGCTGCCGTCGATGGAACTGACCGGCGAAGGCGGCAACGCCACCTGCGGTCAGGGCAACACGGGTTGCGGCTTCGGCAGCACGACCGCCTTCCGCACGCCCTTCCAGCCGCTGCCGATGGAGGACAACCCGCGCAAGGTGTTCTACCAGCTGTTCGGGCAGGGCGACACGACGAAGGAACGCCAGGACATCCTCGAGGAGACCGGCAGCATCCTCGATTACGTGCGCGGCGAGGGCGCCCGCCTGCAGCGCCAGATCGGCGCCGCGGACCGTGCGCGCGTGAACGATTACCTCGATTCGATCCGCGAGATCGAAACGCGCGTGCAGAAGATGGCGACCAGCAGCAGCGCCAAGATGGACCTGCCGAACGCACCGCAGGGCGTGCCGGAGGACTTCGGCCAGCACCTGGACCTGCTCTTCGACATGATCGCGCTCTCGTGGCAGGCGAACATGACCCGCGTGTCGAGCCTGATGATGGCGAAGGAGGTCAGCATGCGGACCTACCCGAACCTGCAGATCACGGAAGCCTTCCATCCGCTCTCGCACCACCAGAACGACGCGGACAAGATCGAGCGCCTGATCCGCATCCAGAACTACCACACGCAGGTCTTCGCGAAGTTCATCAAGAAGCTGAACGACACGAAGGACGGCGACGGCTCGCTGCTCGACCATTCGATCATCCTGTACGGCAGCAACATGTCGAACAGCGACCTGCACAACAACGACCCGCTGCCGAACGTGGTGATGGGCAAGGGCTATGGCACGATCAAGGGCGGCCAGCACCTGCGCTATGCGCAGGACACGCCGCACGCGAACCTGCTGCTGACGCTGCTGAACCGCGCCGGCGTTCCGGTGCCGACCCTTGGCAACAGCACCGGCCTGCTCGCGGAGGTGTGATGGATCGCCGTCATTTCGTCGGCCTCGTGGTCGCTAGCGCATTCAGCCCTTTCGCGCTGGCCAAAGCATCTCCTGTCGCCGCGAGCGCGCTCGGCAACGGCATCAGCCTCATCACCGGCGGCGGTGCCAACGTAGTTGCGTTCCGCGGCGATGAGGGCTTGTTGTTGGTGGATGGTGGCGCTGCGGGCGCATCGGCCGATGTGCTGCGCGCCGCGCTGTCGGCCACGAGCACCAAGAAGCTGCACACGCTCTTCAACACACACTGGCACCCGGACCAGACCGGCCTCAACGAGCGCGCCAGCCGCGACGGCGTGCGCATCATCGCGCACGAGAACACGCGGCTGTGGCTCACGCGCAAGATCCGCGCCGACTGGCTGACGGGCAGCTATGGCCCCTTCGCGGCGAAGTCGCTGCCGAACAAGAGCTTCTATACGAAGGAGTCGATCGACTTCGGCGGCGAATCCTTCGAGTTCGGCCATCTCGGCCAAGCCCATACGGATGGCGACCTGTACGTGCTGGCCAAGAACGCGAACCTGCTCGTCGCCGGTGGCGTTGTTTCAAACGAAGGCTGGCCGGTGATGGACTGGCAGACGGGCGGTTGGATCGGCGGTCTGGTCGCGGCCTACGACCGGCTCATCCAGATCTCGGACGATGCCACGCGCATCGTGCCCGCCAACGGCGTGGTCCTGACGAAGAAGGACCTGCAGGAACAGCGCGCGATGTACTTCACCGTCTTCGACCGCCTGGTGAAGATGCTGGTGAAGGGCCAGGGCCCGGACGAGGCCGTCGCGGCCAAACCCGCGCAGGAATTCGAAGCCAAATGGGGCAACCCGGATGTCTTCGTGCGCGCGTCATTCAAGAGCCTGTGGGGGCACTACGCGCCGGATGCCTGATCACACGCGCTGCGCGGAGCCCGCGGCGTTGCTTTACTGTCGTCCTACTTTTCGAAGGAAACGCGATCATGTCCACGCTCAGTCGTCGTGATGCCCTGCAGATGGCCGCCGCTGGCGCGGCACTGGCCGCGACCGTCGCTTCCCCCGCTGGCGCCGCTGCACCGAGCGCACCCACGGGCAACTCATTCACCGCCGTGCGCGAACCCACGCCCCTGCCCTTCAAGCCCGATGCGCTCAAGGGGCTGTCCGAGAAGCTGATCAAGTCCCACTGGGAAAACAACTACGTCGGTGCCGTGAAGGCCTTGAATGTGGTGCGCGGCAAGCTCGCGCAGGCCATGGCCGATCCGGACCTGCCGGCCTATCTCTATGGCGGCCTGAAGCGCGAGCAACTGATGCGCTCGGGCAGCGTCGTCTATCACGACCTGTATTTCGGCAACCTCGGCGGCAACGGCCAGGCCGATGCCGCAACGCGCACCCAGCTGTCCAAGCACTTCGGCACGTTCGATGCCTGGGAAAGCGAGTTCCGCCGCGTGGGCAACGCGCTGGCCGGTGGCACGGGCTGGGTCGTGCTCGCGTGGAACCCGGCGCTGAAGACGCTGGAGAACAACTGGCTGCTGGACCACACGAACGGCGTGACCGGCAGCACGCCCATCCTGGTGATGGACCTGTACGAGCATGCCTTCCACATGGATTACGGCTCGGCCGCGGCCAAGTACATCGACGCCTTCATGGCGAACGTGAACTGGGAAACGGTGGCGGCGCGGCTGAAGACCGTCGCAGCCTGAATCGTTTTCTTTTCGTCGACAGTCGAAGGGCGCCGCCTCATTAGCGGCGCCTTTTCTTTTTAACGCACCCGATTCCGGACTGGCGGAAACTCCATTAAGGTATATTTTCTACTCCCATGGAATTCGAGTACGATCCATGGAAGTCACTGGTCAACGCCGACAAACACGGCATCGATTTCGTGAAGGCACAGGCGCTTTGGGAGGATTCGCGACTCTCCATACTGACGGCAACCAGCTCGCGCGAGCCCAGGCTTATCGCTATTGGAAAGATCGGAGACCGGTATTGGACAGCCATTTACACCATGCGGGGCAACGTAACGCGACTGATCTCAGTTCGACGAGCACGTCGCGAAGAAGTTGAATGCTATGAAGAGCAAAAAACGTTGGATTGATGCCGCGGAATTGGACGCGAAGTTCGACGCCGGCGAGGACATCACGCCCTACCTCGACTTCAGCACAGCCCGACGACCGAACCTGGATTCGATGCGCGTGAACGTCGACTTTCCCCAGTGGATGGTGAAGGCGCTCGATCAGGAAGCCGACCGCGTTGGCGTGACGCGCCAGTCCATCATCAAGGTCTGGCTGGCGGAGCGACTTGCCGCCGCAGCGAAACCTGTGATCGCCCCGCGTCGGCGCGGCAAGGCATCACGCTAAGGAGCGGGCGCCGTGAGCTTGCGCGCCGGATCGTAATCCGGTCGCACCGTGCCCTTCTGCTTCGCGATGTCGAACAGCTCCGGATAGAACTGCGTGAAGGTCCACTCCACCGCGCCATGCGAGCGGTGGCAGCTGTAGCAGTCGGCGCTGCGCGGGAACGGCGCCACGCGGGGCTTCAATCCCTTCTCGCCGTCAAACGAGAAGTAGGCCCAACCGCCTTCCGGATAGCGCTTGCTGTCCTTGACGGCCGCTTCCAGCGCGACCATCGCGCCCTGCGTACGACCACCCGTGTTGATCGAGACGTTCTCTTCCGCGAGCCGGATCTCGAGCGCGAACAGCGTGCCATCCGGCCAGCGACCTGATTTCACGAAGGCCTTGTAGGCTTCCGGGTTCACGAAAACGTTCGTGAAGGGTGCAGGGCGGTTGCCGTCCGACGAATTAGGGCCATAGGTCATGCCCAGGCCGCTCGTCAGGAACACCCAGCTGCGATAGTCAGCCGGCCGTTCCAGCTCGCCGGCCGCATTGAAGGCCGGCGCGTCAGCCAAAGCAGGCACCGCCATGAAGGTCGTGGCCGCAAGCGTCGCGAGGATGAGCGAACTTGCAAGGCGCATCTCAGTTCCCCGCCTTCTTGCGGAAGGCCAGGAACACATTGCCCGCGCGCTGACCGCCCATGAGGCCGTAGCCCGAGTTCACGAACAGCAGGCCATGCGAAGCCACGATCGAGGCATTGTCGATCGCGCCGCCATGGCCCTCGACGCCGTTCACGCCCAGGTAGGGCCGTGCCGTGTCATAGCTCCACAGCAGCGTGCCATTCGTGCGGTCGAACACGCGCAGGAAGGCATCCGCACTGCCTTCGACGACGACGCCGTCGATCACCGTCGGCGCACCGGTCAGGCCAACGCCCTTGCAGTTCGGCACGCGCTTGGGGCGGTCGCCGCTGCAATCGGCCTGCGGCTCGTAGGACCACAGGACCTTGCCGTCATCGACGCGCACGGCATGCAGGCCGGCCTTCTGGTTCGGGTCGATGCCATCCGGGCCGGGGAACAGGTGGATCGGCGCGAACACACGCTCGCCGTCATACGCCATGCCCCAGTGGATGCCGCCGATCGGCGAGCCCTTGCCGAACTCGCGGTTCCAGACGAGCGAACCCGTGTCCGGATCCAGCGCCCAGAGCATGCCGCTCTTCTGGCCGGCGAGCAGGATGTCGCGGCCGTCCGCGCGCTTGCCCATCACGAAGGTTGCGCCGAAGTCATGGTCCAGCAGCAGGCCCTGGCGCGGGCAGTTCAGCGCCTTCGGATTGCGCATGCAGGCGGTGAGGAAGATGTCGTCCTTCGTTGCCTGGTATTTCCAGCGCAACTTGCCGGTCTTCATCTCGAGCGCGAGGATCGAATCCGTCGTCAGTGCAGCCGGCGCCGACGTCGCTTCGCCCGTGCCGACATAGATCAGGCCGCGCTTCTCGTCGAGCAGCGGCGAGGTCCAGATGGGCGCACCCGACGGGCCCCACATCATCTGGCCATCGCCGCGGTCGCGGATGGGCTTGGCCTCTTCCATCGTGTGGTAGGTCCACAGCTTCTTGCCGGTTCGGATGTCGAGCGCAAAGAAGGCACCGTGCGTCTTGCAGCAGAGGTGACGATCGTCGCCGCCGATGTTGATCTCCGAAGCCGACAACGGGACGAAGACGCGGTCCTTGTGGATCACCGGCGTGCCGGTCGCGTTCGAGAGGTCATACAGGCCGACATGCGATTTCCAGATCAGCTTGCCGGTCTGGGCGTCGACGAGGTGGATGCGCGTTGCGACGTCGTTGAAGGTGATGACCTTGCGGCCGCCAGGCATCTGACCATAGCCGATGCCGGAACGCAGCGGCACCTCAGCCGTATACGTCCACTGCACGCAGGGCGTGTCGCCGTCGATGTTCAACGCGAACAGCTTCGCGTTCTCGCCCGCGGAATAGAACAGCGTGTCGCCGACGATGGCCGGCTGCGCCCGCAGCGTGGTGGTGCCCGGGAAGGCGAGCGCCCAGGCCAGCTCGAGGTTCTTGAAATCATCCGTGGCCAGGCCCGACTGTTCCTTCGTCAGCGCACGCGGATTGCCCGCGCTGAAGCCGAAGTGGGCCACGGTGGCGGGCTTCGTCAGGTCCGGCTTGGCGCGGTTTGCCGGGCATTGCATGCGCGCGATCCAGCTTTCATCCATCACCTGGCGGCCGGCGATGAAATCCAGCAAGGTGCCGATCTCCGCTTCCTTCATCGGCGAGGCCTGCAGCTTCATCTTGCCCTGCGTCAGCGCGTAGTGAAGCGTGCCGTGGCGCATGCCGCGCAGCGTTGCGAAGGGCACCGACTTGGTTTCGATCGGATGGTCATGGCAGGTCGCGCAGTACTTGTCGTAGAGCGGCTTGCCCGGATGATTCGGATCTGGCGGCGAGTTCGGCCCGCCCAGGTTCACGCTGACCGCGGCGCCCTGCGCCAGGGCCAGGCTGGAAGCCAGCGACAGGAAAGCACCCACGGCAAGGCGGGTGCGCGGCAACGTCATCATGGTCATCCCCCCGAATCGAGTCGGCGTAATTCGCTCGATGGTAGCAGCCCTTACGGGATCTTCGCCGGCGTGAGCCGGAACAGGCCGTCGCCGGCGAGCACATAGACCGTGCCATCCGGTGCCTGGCGCACATCGCGGACGCGACGTTTGAGGTCCTTGAGCAGGTGCTCTTCGGCGACCACGCGGTTGCCCTCCAGCACGAGGCGCACGAGCGACTGATCCGTGAGCGCGCCCACGAACAGGCTGCCCTTCCAGACCGGGAATACATCACCGGTGTAGAACATCATGCCCGACGGACCGATATCGTTAGCCCACCAGTACACCGGCGCTTCGACGCCCGGCGCAGTCTGGCGGCCCTTGCCGATCGGCACGTTCTTGCGCCCATCTGTGCGCTGGAAGTCGTACTGGGTGCCATACGTGACATTCGGCCAGCCGTAATCCTTGCCGGGCTTGATGATGTCGATCTCGTCGCCGCCCTGCGGTCCGTGGTCCGTGACCCAGAGCTCACCCGTGACGGGATGGATGGCCGCGCCCTGCGGATCACGCAGGCCATGGGCAAACGTGGCGCCCTCGACGGTCGGGCGCGACATCCACGGGTTGTCGACCGGCAGGCTGCCATCGCGGTTGATGCGCAGCACGCGGCCGGTGAAATTGCGCAGCGTGTCGGGGTCCGTGATCTCCTGGTCCGTGCCGTCGTACTTCATGTCGTAGAAACGGAAGCGATCAGCGCCGGTCACCAGCAACGTGCCGTCCCGGGCGAGCGCGATGCGACGCTCTGCGCCTTCGACCAGCACCTGTACGTCGGTGAGGCCGCTGTTGTCGGCATTCAGCCGTGCGCGCGCCAGCACTTCGTGGCCCAGATCCGTGCGACGACGTTCCGCGACGGACAGCTTCCACACATCCTCGTACCAGTGCGCAACGGGCCATACGCCCGGCTTCTCGCCCGGCGGCGGCGCGAGATAGGTGAGATAGAGCGTGCGGTTGCGTGCGAAGTCCGGGTCGAGCAGCACGTCATGCAGGCCCTGCGCGGCGACCGACTTCACGCCCGGTACGCCCGTGAGCGGCGCCGACAGCACGCCGTCCGGGCGCAGGATGCGAATCGTGCCGTTGCTCTCGGTAATGAGGATGCCGCCGTCCGGCAGGAAGGCGAAGCTCCAGGCAGCGCCGAGGCCGCGCACCAGCTGCGTGACCGTGACCGCCGGGGACGGCGTCTTCGGGGCCGGTGCCTGGGCCGCGACAACGGCCTGCGACACAGGCGCCGCGCACACCAGGCCAAGCATCAGGGCAAGGAGGTTCTTCTTGTGCATGGTGGTCCTTCAGGTCAATGAATCGAGGAAACGGGTGGCGTCGGCGCGGATCTGTTTCTTGCGGTCGGCATCCATCGCCGCGAGGCTGCGATACGGCATGGCCATGCGGGGATTGCCGGACAGCTTCGGCTCGTTGCGGAGCAGGAAGTCCCAGTAAAGATAGTTGAACGGGCAAGCGGCGGCGCCGGACTTCTGTTTCACATCGTAGGCGCAGCCCTTGCAGTAGTCGGACATGCGGTCGATATAGGCGCCCGATGCGGCATAGGGCTTGGAGCCCAGGAAGCCACCATCCGCGTGCAAGACCATGCCATGCACGTTGGGCAGCTCGACCCATTCGAAGGCATCGGCATAAACGATGAGGTACCAGGCCTCGACCTCGGACGGCTTGAGGCCCGCGAGCAAGGCGAAGTTACCCGTTACCATCAGTCGCTGGATGTGGTGTGCATAGGCATGGCGCAGGGTGTCCTGCACGGTCTCGCGGATGCAGCGCATCGGCGTATCGCCGGTCCAATAGAAAGACGGCAGCGGCCGCTGCGCATCGAGGAAGTTGCCCTTTTCGTAGTCCGGCATGCAGGACCAGTACAGTCCGCGCACATATTCGCGCCAGCCCAGGATCTGGCGGACAAAGCCTTCCACGGCATTGAGCGGTGCACGACCGGCCTGCCATTCGGCAATGGCGGCCTCGCAGACTTCGCGCGCGACCAGCAGGCCGATGTTGAGGTAGGGCGAGATGATGCTGTGGAAGACCCACGGTGCACCGGCGCGCATCGCGTCCTGGTAATCACCGAAGCGCGGCAGCCCTTCCCGCAGGAAGGCATCCAGCGCCTGCAGCGCGCCTTCGCGCGTCACTGCCCAATGAAACGCATCGAGATCGCCCAAGTGGTCGGCGCAGCGCAGGGCGACGAGTGCCATCACCTCGCGCGTGATCGCGTCGGGCAAGAAGCCCTGGCGAACGGGCACGACCTCGCGGGCCGGCAGCTTCTTGCGGTTCTCGCTGTCGAAGTTCCAGTCACCCCCGACGGGCTTGCCGGCCTCCATGAGCCAGCCTGTGCGCTTGCGCATCTCGCGGTAGAAGAATTCCATGCGGGGCGCGCTGCGGCCCTCGAGCCAGCACGCGAAGTCGGCGCGCGGACAGAGGAACCGGTCGTCGTCGCGGATCTCGACCGGCAGGCCCAGCGCGGCCTGCCAGGACTGCATCATCTCCCGGACACGCCATTCGCCCGGCTCCGTGAGCACGACCGTCGCCGGGCGATGGCGCGCCACGGCTCGTTGCAGTTCGCCGCCGAAGCTGCCGGTGTTGGCCGGATCATCCAGCTGCACGTAGTCAACGCGGATGCCGCGGGATCGCAGGTCGGCCGCGAAGTGGCGCATAGCCGAGAGCACCAGCACGATCTTCTGCTTGTGATGCGGCACGTAGCGCGTTTCATCCGCGACTTCGACCATCAGCACGATGTCGGCCGCGGCATCGAGATCCCGCAGCGAAGCCAGCGCCGGCGTGAGCTGGTCGCCGAGCACCAAACGGAGGCTGCGGTTCATCGCTTACCGCGGCAGCGGTCGGAGCAATAGCGCACGGCGTCCCAGTCCTTTGCCCATTTGCGCCGCCAGGTAAACGGGCGGCCGCAGGCCATGCAGGTCTTGGTCGGCAGGTCAGCCTTCTTCACGCCACGCGTCATGCGACTGATCCTATACTCCGGCCCATGCAAGACCGGAAGTGGTTGTGGAGCCTCGCCCTGGCAGCGGCATTGCTGGCGGGCTGCCAGAAGAAGCCCGCTGCGCCGCCGACCGTGGCCCCCGTGCCGCAGACGGCCGATTGCGATCGGGCCTGCCTCGAGTCGCTGGTCGACCAGTTCCTCGATGCCGTCATCACTCACGATCCGCGCCGCATCCCGGTCACGCCGGATTTCCGCTACACGGAAAACGGCCAACACCTGGATGTGGGCGATGGCCTTTGGCGGACGCTGGATGCCCGCGGACGCTTCCGCATGTTCGTCGCGGACGAGGAAACCGGCCATGTCGCCTTCCTCGGCACGGTCACCGAGGCCGGCATGCCGGGTGTGATCGCCGTACACCTGGGCGTGCGCAACCGACGCGTCTTTTCCGCGGAGGTCTTCCTGCAACGGAACGACAAGTCGGCCGACGGCTTCGAACGCATCGGCTATGCATGGACGGATGTGCTGCCTCCCGAGCAGCGCATGTCACGTGCGGATCTGGTGCGCGTGGCGAACCAGTACTTTGTCGGCCTCGAGCACAACGACGGCCACGGCGACTATCCGTTCGCGGAGGACTGCAACCGCATCGAGAACGGCATGTTCACGACCAACGTGCCGACGCCGCGGGGCGAGACTCGCCCGAACCCGCACACCGCGGAGCGCTATTCGCTGCAGTGGAGCTGCAAGGAGCAGTTCCAGTCGGGCCTGCTGTATTTCGTCAGCCGCATCCGTGACCGTCGCTTCGTAGCAATCGATCGGGAGCGCGGACTGGTATTCAGCTTCGTCTTCTTCGACCACTCCGCGGGTGACACAC
Organism: Pseudomonadota bacterium; assembly: GCA_947454665.1. Taxonomy (GTDB): domain Bacteria; phylum Pseudomonadota; class Gammaproteobacteria; order Steroidobacterales; family Steroidobacteraceae; genus ZC4RG30. The sequence goes on from CANGMU010000009.1 coordinate 13,027, forward strand.
GCCGCTTCCGTACGCCGGATGGACGCGAGGTGACCGTGGGACCGCGCCAGCCCTGGACCTGGCAGCTGGCCGAGGCCTTCCAGATCCGCCAGGGCAAGATCCGGCAGATCCAGGCGACGATGGAGCGCGTGCCGTATGGCATGAGTTCCGGCTGGAGCACCTGGGAAGAAGGACTGTCGAGCAGGGCGCGGGACGTCACGACCACGCGCTGAGTCACTAAGCGGCCGCGTGGAAGGCGATGCCGCCCCAGCCGCCGCCGAAGAATGCGATCACGGCGGGAGCCAGCTTCTCCGGATCCAGCACGCAGAGCACCGACAAGGCGCTCGACTGGGAAAGGTCAACGACCGGCGCCCTCAGGGGCTCCTGGTCATGCTTGTACAGACAGACCATCGGCTGCAGGCGCGCCGAATCCTTCACCTTCATCACGCGGCCGATGCTGCCATCGCTCAAGGCGAGGAAGCTGCCCGGCGGATAGACGGTCAAGGTGGCGATCAACGAATCCACGACGTGTACGCCATAGGCGTGGCGCAAGCCCAGGTACAGGCCTGCCACAGCTGCAGCAGGTCGCAGCGACCGATGGCGCATGGCCCGCACCTGGTATTCACGTACCGCCCCGATGATGCAGGCATGGCGATGGAACTGCGATTCGCGCAGCTGCATCGGGAAGCCACTGCGATCCAGCCGCTCCCGGTGCTGGGCAACGAGCTGGACCACGACGGGAGAGAAGCCCCCGCAGGCCTGGATCGATTCCGCACCGAGCAGCGGGTACTGCGTGAAATCGAAGCGTGCGGCCGCGTCTTCCAGGTCGAGTTCATCCTGCAATGATTCGGGCAGGTGTTCGAGGCCCACGGCATGCAGCAAGGCTGCGGTGATCAGTTCGCGCAGGGCATTGGGCGGCAGGCTCAGACGGCGCCCCACGGCGGCGGCAATCACGGCGGCCTCCAACGCCTGGGTCGCGCGCAGCTCGCGCGACGAGCGCGGCGGTTCGGCGCGGGTGGAACCAAGGACGTCGGACTCGGCATCCTGGAGCACCGCCTGCGTCAGTTCTCGGGCGATGGCAGAGGCCTGCGGATCGCCGGCGATGACGGCATCCAGCAGCACGCTGGTCTGGACCACGGCAAGGCTGTGGCGGGCCGTCACTTGCCCAAACGCTTGATGCTGCGCAGCATCCACCACGGATAACGCCGACATGCCTTAAATACCCGCCTTAAAAATAAATTAATCAGTAACTTGTGATCAACACAAGTCAAAATGGACTTTATTGGGGGCGATAGTAGGCAGGCGCAGCGAGGCCGGGTCGTGATGCAAGTCGCAATCTGGGGAAGACTGCAGCGCCGCAAAACCGGCGCGCGGATCAGTGGACGTCGGTCTGGACCCCGAGCATCACGCCACGGACATCGCCGAATACCACCCGCCAGGCTTCACCGACTTCCGGCGTGAAAGCCGTGCCCAGTCCCTGGGCCAGCGTGCTCAGCAGGGCTTCGCCATAGGCGTCGAAGTGGGCGGGCGTCACGCCATAGTCCCGATGGCGCTGACCCAGCGCCTGCAGCATCGGCAGGAGTTCATCCGGACGTCCCAGGCTCGCCACCGCGCTGTCGAACATGCGCATCAGCGCTGGGCCCTGCACGGAGAGGTCTTCCGTGAACAGCATCCGCATACCCGGGTTGCGCGCGAACAGGTTCGTGTAGAACAGCTCGGCGGCCTGGTTCCCGACGGGTTCCAACAGTGCCCAACTCTGTTGCACGGCCTTGATGTGTTCGGACTTCATCGCGACCGGAATGGTGGGGCCTTGAAACGGCCTCGCCCATACGTACACATCGCACCGCTATACTGTTTTGCAGCGACGCCGCGGAAGAACCGCGGACGTGCGCGCGATAAAAAGGGGGTTCCATGCACCGTCACGTGAAGGCCGTTCAGGCCGCGCTCCTCGTCGCTCTCGCTGCCCCGGCATTTTCTGCCCAAGGCACGGATGACGAACTCACCTTCAATTCGTTTTGCGGCGCCTGCCACCTCGAAACGCCGCAACCCGCGGGCAGTCCGAACGAGCGTGCACCGAGCCGCCCCTTGCTGCGACAGTTCACGGCAGAGGCCATCCTCAATGCCCTGGCGAACGGCAAGATGCAGGCGCAAGGGTCGACCCTGTCGGATGCGCAGCGCCGCGGCGTCTCGGAATACATCAGCGGCAAGCGCCTGGATCCGAAGTTCGTGCCGGCAGGTCCGGTCGAAGTGGCGAACCGCTGCCCCGTTGATCGCCCGATGGGCGACGCGGCGGCCATGCCGGGCTGGAACGGCTTCGGCAACAGCATTACCGGTACGCGCTACCAGGATGCAAAGGCCGGTGGCCTGACGGCTGCGGACCTTCCGAAACTCAAGCTCAAGTGGGCCTTCGGTTATGCGAACGTCGGTGCCGCGCGCGCGCAACCGACTGTCGCAGGCGGCCGGCTGTTCATCGCCAGCGAGAACGGCGAAGTGCACGCTCTCGACCCGAAGAGCGGCTGCACGTACTGGTCCTACAAGGCACTGGCGGGCGTGCGTACCGCCCTGTCCGTCGGTGCGTATCGAAAGTCCGACGGCCATCGCGGACAGGCCGTGTTCTTCGGCGACCAGCGTGCCAATGCCTACGCGCTCGATGCACAGACCGGCATGAAGCTGTGGACGACGAAAGTCGATCTGCACACTTCAGCGGGCATCACCGGATCGCCCACCTACTACAAGGGCCTCCTCTATGTGCCCGTGCAGGGCCTGGGCGAAGAAGGCCGTGGCTCGCGTGACAACTATCCCTGCTGCACCTTCCGCGGCAGCGTGATGGCGATCGACGTGAACACGGGCGATCGCGTCTGGAAGACCTACACCATCGATGCGCCGCAGCCCCGCGAGAAGAGCGCCCTCGGCGTGCAGATGTGGGGCCCGGCCGGCGGTGGCATCTGGTCGTCGCCTTCCATCGACGCAAAGCGCGGCGTGCTCTATGTCGCGACGGGCAATGCCTATGCGGATCCGGCGCAGAAGATGTCGAACTCCATCATCGCGATGGATCTGGCCACCGGCGCCGTGAAATGGGCGAAGCAGGCGATCCCGGCCGACAACTGGGCGATGGGTTGCGAAGCGAAGAACCCGGGCAACCCGGCCTGCCCCGCGGAACTCGGCCCGGACTACGACTTCTCCGCGACACCGGTGCTCGTGAAGGTCGGCAAGAAGGACCTGATCGTCATCCCGCAGAAGTCCGCCGTGGCCTTTGCGCTGGATCCGGACAAGCAGGGCGAAATCGTCTGGCAGCAGACCTTTGGCAAGGGCAGCGGCCTGGGCGGACAGTGGGGCGCCGCGACGGACGGCATGCTGTTCTACACCGGCGTGAACGATTTCCTCACCGAAACGCCGGGCGGCATGACGGCGCTGCGTGTCAGCGATGGCACGCCGGTCTGGAAAAAGCCGCCGCCGTCACCGCTGCTCTGTGGCGAGAAGAAGCCGGGCTGTGGCCCGGGCCAGGGCGGCGCCGTGACGGCGATCCCCGGCGCAGTGCTGGCCACCTCACACGACGGCGGACTACGTGCCTATGCGGCGAAGGACGGTGCAGTGGTCTGGCAGTTCGACACGAACCGCGAGTTCCCGACGGTGAACGGCGTGAAGGCCAACGGCGCCAGCATGGACGGCCCGGGCGCTGTCGTCGCGGGCCGCATGCTCTTCATCAACTCGGGCTATGGCGGCCTCGTCGGCCGCCCCGGCAACGTGTTGCTGGCCTTCGGTCTGGAGTGATGCGCTGACGCGGGGGCCTCAAAGCCCCAGCGTCGCCCAGTGGTCTTCGATGCGCTTGCGCAGGGCGGCGTCCGGCAAGGCGCCGCGCCCCGCGGCCTGGTTGTCCTCCAGGTGAGCGATGATCGTCGTGCCCGGGATCACCGCGGTGATCCCGGGCTGTGACAGGTTGTACTTCAGCAGCAGCTGCGCCCAGCTCTTCGCACCGATCTCCGCGGCAAACGCCGGCAGCGGCTTGTTCGCAAGCTGAGGCATGAAGCTGCCACGACGACCACCCAGCGGCATGTTGCACAGGACGGCCACGCCCTTGTCGCGCGCGGTCGGCAGCACTTGCTTCGCGGACACGCGATCGGTGATCGAATAGTTCACCTGGATGAAGTCCAGCTTGTTCTGGTTCATCGCCTCGACCAACTGCGCGTGCTGCGGCTCGAAGGACGTCGTCGCGCCGACATAGCGGATCTTCTTCGCCTGCTTGTACTCGATGAGGACTGGCAGCAGCTCCTTCAGCCCGAAGAAATTGTGGATCTCGTAAAGATCGATGCGGTCCGTGCGCAGCCGCGCGAAGGCCGCTTCGACGACGGCCTTCGGGTTGGAGAGGTCACCGCCCATGGGCGTCTTGGTCGACAGGAAAAGCTTGTCGCGGTTACCCAGTTCAGCAACCAGCTGCCCGATCACTTCTTCCGAGCGGCCATAGCCGCGTGCCGTGTCGACGATAGATCCGCCGAGTTTCGGCAGCTGTTCCAGCACCTGCTTGCGCGTGGCCAGCTCCTCGGCTGCCGTGACGTCGAAGGCATTCGTGCCGATGCCGATCACCGGGATCTTCTCGCCCGATGACGGGATCGCACGCAGGATCGGAGCATCCGCTGCGCTTGCGGCCCAGGCACTGCCGCCCAAGGCGACTGAGACGCCAGTGGCCACGCCGGCTTGCAGCAACGCGCGACGCGAGAGTGACGTGTCGAATTCCCGATCCATGAGAGACCCCCGATTTTTCAGTTGATAGATGACTATCGGTCGATGCTACGCAGCACTTCGATGAGTCGGCGCGTGTTCGCGTAACGGTCCACGATGAGCAGGCTGCGTCCATCCGGCGAAGCAGCGAGATAGCCGCTCTGAGGCACCATCGGACGCAACACCGGTACCAGATCGACAGCGCGGGCGGCACGCAGTTCCACACTGCGAGTCACCCACTCGTCATCGGCGATCGACGCATCGTCCTGTCTGACGACCGGTAGCGGATATTCGCGCATCGGCCCTTCCGGCACGATGTTCGTCACATCACCCGTTTTCACGGCAGCAAGCTGGTTGTTGCGCAGGAGCGAGAGGAAGACCGGCCAGGTCGGAGCCGATAGGTCCACGCTGCCCGCGCGCAGGGAATCGGGCACGCCCTTCGCAACGAGGAAGCGTCGGCCGGTGCTGCGCGCCAGCGCTTCGATCAACGGCTGCAGGGCAACGGTCGCGCCGTTGCTCGATGGCGGCGCGACGCCGGGACCTGCCGGCGGCAGCGGTCGACCCTTCGGCCACAGCAACCACAATCGGCCTTGCTGGCGCATCGCGCCAGCCTGTTCGCCCGCGTCATGGCCGAGGCCGAAGAACAGGTCCGCGCGCACGACACCGCGGATGGCACCCCCCGTGTCTTGCGCCATCACGAGGCGACGCAGCGGCGCCTCGGTGCCTGGCACGGTCGTCGACAGGAACAGCGGCGCACCCAAGGGCAGGTTGCGCGGATCCACGGCGATGGAACGGCCCGCCGTCAGCGGCACACCCAGTGCGCCCTTGGGCCCCAGCGACGGATCAGCCAGCGACTCTTCACGGAAGAACACCACGCTGGGGTTCGCATTCAGCACTTCGCGCAGCCGTTCCGGATGTGATGCCAGCCAGGCGCGCAGCCCAGGTGCCGTGGCCTGCTCCACCGTGAGATCGCCCTTCTGCACGAGATAACGCGCGATGGCCTTGTAGGGCTGGCCGTTCTGGTCGGCATAAGCAAGGCGCACGACACTGCCATCCGGCAGGCTTACGCGGCCCGAGCCCTGCACCTGCAGGAAGAAGGCGTCGACCGCATCATCGACCCAGAGCAGCGTCTTGCTCTTCACCGAGGGCACGGCATCAATCGATGCGCGGTCGTAATACGGCAGCAGCTTGCGGCCCTGCACGCGACCGCGGACCCGTTCGCCCTTCAAGGCCGGATAGAGGTCGCCCAGTTCGACGGTCAGCAGGTCATCCGGCACACCGTAGAGCGGCGTCGTGAAACGACCACCAGGCTTGCGTGCACCGTTGAGCATCGGCTCGTAATAACCCGTGATGAGGCCTGACTCGCTGGGGGTGCCGCGCTCGTCGTCATAGGCCACGCGAAAGGCGTCGAAATGTGTCTCGAAGAAGACGCGCGCAGCCGCGGCATCTCGGACCTGTGTCTGTTGGGCTGCAGCGCAGACAGACTGCCAATCGGCCTTGGACTTCTGCGCCGTGCAGCCCGCGAGGAAAGCCGGCCAGGCGGCCTGGATCTCGTCATCGCGCCAGCCCTCGATACTCGCCCACTCGACCCGCGAATATCGTGGCGTGGGTAGTGCCGGTGTCGGAATGGACGGAAGCGGCGCAGCAGTTATCGGCGCCATCGGCTTTGCCGCCGGCACCGGCGGAGGTGGCGGCAGGACCTTGGTGGGCAGCGCTGTCGCGCAGGCCGTCAGCAGGGCAAGGAGAATCGCTGATACAAGCCGGCGTGAAGCAGTCATGCGCGTGAGTGTGCCGCCCTCGGAGCCGGACCGTAATCGTTGCTACCGTCATCCCCTTCCTGGATCAGGCAGAACAGCAGGATGGCCTGGCCCACGAGCGGAATAAGCCCGAGCAGCAACCACCAGCCACTCCGGTCGGTGTCATGCAGGCGACGCACGGCAACCGCGATCCAGGGCAGGAGCAAGCCGACCATGTAAAGCGTGCCGAGCAGACCGCGTTCAGTGCCCATGTCGAAGGTGCCGGTCAGGCCGTCGACGAGGATGAGCAGCGCGTAGATCGCGACATGCACGAGCAGGAACATCCAGTATTCCTTGCGGCGGGCACGCCCCGAAAAGGTGGCGTACTGGCGCAGCGCGGCAAGGTACCAGGACATCACGTCACATCCGGCAGAAACAGGGGTGGCGGCATGATGCCACAAGTTCAGCCATCCACCGGATGGCGTGGGGTTTCAAGTCGCAGCTCATAGAAGGCAAGGTCCAGCCAACGGCCGAACTTGTAGCCCGCCTGCTCGATCGTACCGGCATGACGGAAGCCCATCGCACGGTGCAGCGCGATGCTCGCGACGTTCGCGGCATCGAGGGCGCCGACGAGCAGATGCAGATTCTGCGCACGAGCCCGCTCGATCAGCGCGGCCATGAGGCGCCGGCCGACTCCCCTGCCCTGGTGGGAAGGATGGACGTAAACCGAGTGCTCGACGGCGTACTTGAACGCCGCGTACTGACGGAACGTGCCGTAGGTGGCGAAGCCGAGCAACTGGCCAGCGTCATCTACGGCGCCCAGCACCGGAAAGGCGCCCGCACGTTTCGCTGCAAACCAGGCAGCCATGGATTCCCGCGGCCGCGGCACATAGTCATACAGCGCTGTCGTATGCAGGATGGCGTCGTTCAGGATGTCGAGGATGGGGCTGGCATGCCGCGTCTCGTCGCAATCGATCAGCTTCACAGGTCTCGCCTCGGATGGAGTTCATCGCCGACGATCTGGCCGTCGACGAGGCTGATCGTCCGGTCGCAGGACGCGGACAGTCGTGGATCGTGCGTGACGATCAGCACCGCGCAGCCATATTCGCGGTTGAAGCGCCGGAACAACTCGAAGACGCCCGACGCGGATTGCGTATCGAGGTTGCCGGTCGGCTCGTCGGCGAGCAGCAGGGCCGGTCGCGTGACGAGCGCACGCGCAATGGCGACGCGCTGCTGCTGGCCGCCCGAGAGTTCGCCGGGCTTCTTGTCCGTAAAAGCCTCGAGCCCGACGGCCGCGAGCAGCTCCCGCGCCTGGGCCACGGCTGCAGGACTGGGTCTGCCGTGCGCGACCATGACGGGCATCAGCACATTCTCCAGCGCCGTGAAGGCCTGGATCAGGTGGTGGAACTGGAACACGAAGCCGATGGCCTGCCCACGCAGGGCGGTGCGTGCCTCGTCGTCCATGTCGCGTGTGGCTTTGCCCTGCAGGTACAACTCGCCGGCACTCGGTGTATCGAGCAGCCCCAGCAGGTTCAGCAACGTGCTCTTGCCAGAACCGGAAGGCCCGACCAAGGCTGCGAAGTCGTTGCGCGCCAGGCGCAGATCGAGACCGTGCAGGACCTCGGCCTCCGTCGGCAGGCCGACGTGATAGGACTTGCGCAGTCCCGCAAGCCGCAACACATCGTGGTCGTCGCGCGCCTCAGACATGGCGGATCGCCACGACCGGATCCAGGAGCGAGGCACGGCGCGCCGGCACCGCGGCGGAGATGATGCCCGTCACCGTGGCCAGCAACATCGCGGAAGGCACCAGGAAAGGATCGACAGGGATGTAGAACAGTTTCGGACCGAAGGTGTTGAACACCCAGACGAGCCACCATCCCACGAGCGCACCGACGCCGGAGCCGAACAGGCCAAGCACGGCGCCCTGCACGAGGAAGACGCGCAGCATCTGCGTCCGCCGCGTGCCCATGGCACGCAGGATGCCGATCTCCCGCGTGCGCTGCACGATACTGATCGACAGCACGCTCGCGATGCCGAAGGCCACGGAGAGGCCGACGAAGAAGGAAATCATGCGCGTGGACAGGGTCTGCGAGCTCAGCGCATTCATCAGTTGCGCGTTGGTCTGCATCCAGCTCTCGGCCTTGAGAGCCGTGAGCGCGCCGATGCGCGTCGAGACCTCCGTCGCAGAGAAGATGTCGCGCACGGTGAGGTCGATGACGGTGATGCCACCCGGCAGGTCGAGCAGCGACTGGGCCTGCTTGTAGTCCAGATAGACATAGCGCTGGTCGAGTTCGCGCACGCCCAGCTCGAAGATGCCGGCGATGTTCAGCACGGCCGCACGACCGGATCCCGCCTGCAGTCGCAGCTTGTCGCCGACGCGCAGGCCCAGGTCGCTGGCGAGCAGCGAACCGATCACCGCATCGCCGGCGCCGACGCGGAAGCTGCCGCTCTTGATGTCGTCGCTGATGTCGATGACCTTCAGGTAGCGCGGCGGGTCGACGCCCACCAGCGCAACGGACAACGCCGTGTCACCCCGCCTTGCGAAGGCCGGACCGGACACGATGGGCGACACGGCCGTGATGCCAGGCAGGCGGTCGAGCACATCGCGCACGCCCTGCCAGTTGTTGATGGACCGCAGCCGCTGCGTGCGCTTGTCCTCGAGCAGCAGCTGCACCGCGCCGGGTGGCGGCGCGGCCAGGTGGTTCACTTCATCGGGCGGCAGCACGCGCACATGCGCCTGGGTGCCCAGCGTGCGTCCGATGATGTTCTGCTGCAGCCCCAGGATCAGCGCCGTGATGAAGACGATCACGGCGACGCCAACGGCGATGCCGACGAGGATCAGCGTCGTCTGCGTACGCCCCTCCCGCAGGAACTTCAGGGCGATCGTCGTCTCGATCCACATGGCGCGGCAGGCGTCAGTTGAAGCGGACCGGGATCTCGCGCCGCGTTTCCGCGGCGGACCCCGTGGCCGGCAAAGCCTGTGGTGCAGGCCGCGCCCGCGC
>CANGMU010000010.1 GCA_947454665.1 Pseudomonadota bacterium
CGGCATGACGACCCCTGTCCGTGAGCAGGACCTGAACATCGCGCTGCTGGGCGTGCCGAACTGCGGCAAGACCGCGCTGTTCAACCGCCTGACAGGCAGCCGGCAGAAGGTCGCCAACTACCCGGGCGTCACGGTCGAGCGCAAAGTCGGCAACTGCGTCGATGCGGCACGTGGTCGCCGTTATCGAGTGCTGGACCTGCCCGGCGCCTACAGCCTCGCCGCCACGACGCTGGACGAAGCCATCACGCGCGATGTCGTTTCCGGGCGGTTCGCGGGCGAGGCGCCGCCGGAACTGATCGTCAGCGTGCTCGATGCGACGAACCTTCGCTTGTCGCTTCGGCTTGCGATCGAGCTGCGCCGGCTGAACCGCCCGATGATCGTCGTGCTGAACATGAGCGACATCGCCCACGCGCGCGGCATCCGCATCGACCGCGAGAAGCTGGCGGCGGAACTGGGCTGCCCGGTCGTGGAAACCGTGGCTGTGCGCAGTGGCGGCGAACGTGAGTTGCTGGAGGCGCTGGCTTCGGCCGCGCCGGTCGATGAATCGCAGACACGGCCCTGGGCGACGCAGACGCGCGAGCAGGTGGAGGCCACGCAGCGCGAGGTGCGACGCATCCTCGCGGATGTCGGTTACCGCGAGCCGTTGCGCAGTCGCGCGCTGGCCCGGCTGGATGGCCTCGTGCTGCATCCGGTGTCGGGCCCCGTGCTGCTGGCCTCGATCCTGTTCCTGGTGTTCCAGGCCGTGTTCAGCTGGGCCGCCGTGCCGATGGATCTCATCGATGGCGCCATGCATGCGGTGGGCGGTTTCGTGGGCAACGCGATGCCCGAAGGGCCCTTGCGCAGCCTGCTGGTCGATGGCGTGATCGCCGGTGCAGGCAGCGTGCTGGTCTTCCTGCCGCAGATCCTGATCCTGTTCTTCTTCATCCTCGTGCTCGAGGACAGCGGCTATCTGCCGCGCGCGGCATTCCTGCTGGACCGCCTCATGGGTCATGTCGGCTTGTCGGGCCGTGCCTTCATTCCGCTGCTGTCGTCGTTCGCTTGTGCGATCCCGGGGATCATGGCAGCACGCACCATCCCCAACACGCGCGATCGGCTCGCGACGATCCTGCTGGCGCCGCTGATGACCTGTTCCGCGCGCCTGCCGGTCTATGCGCTGATCATCGGTTCCTTCGTGCCGGCGAGGAATATCGGGCCGGTGAACTTCCAGGGCCTCGTGCTCTTCGCGCTGTATGTCGCAGGCATCCTCGGTGCCGTCTTCGTGGCCTTGCTGATGAAGCGCTTCACGCTGCGGTCGAATTACCACCCCCTGTTGATGGAACTGCCGGAATACCGCTGGCCCAACCTGCGCAACCTGGTCATCGGCCTGTGGGAGCGCGTGAAGATCTTCCTGTCGCGTGTCGGCGGCATCATCCTCGCGCTGACCATCGTGCTGTGGTTCCTGTCCAGCTATCCGGCGCCACCTGCGGGGGCGACGGGCCCTGCGATCGAATACAGCTATGCGGGCATGCTCGGCCAGTTGCTGCAGGTCGTGTTCGCGCCGATCGGCTTCAACTGGCAGATCTCGATCGCGCTGGTGCCTGGCCTTGCCGCGCGGGAAGTCGCGGTCGGCGCGCTGGGCACCGTGTATTCGCTGGCCTCGACCGAAGGCATGGAAGGCGCGCTGGGTACGGCTATCGCCGCGCAGTGGAAGCTGGGTACGGCCTTTGCGTTGCTGGCCTGGTTCGTGTTTGCGCCGCAGTGCCTGTCCACCTTGGCCACGGTGCGCCGCGAAACGGGCGGCTGGCGCTATCCGGCGATCATGGCGGGTTATCTGTTCGGCCTCGCCTACGTGGCGGCCTTCGTGACCTTCCACGTCACCGAATGGATCGTGTCCTGACGGAGACATCCTCCATGCAACAGGCTCTGGTGGTACTGATCGTCGGTGTTGCGGTGCTGTTCGCCGCCTGGCGGCTCATGGGGCTGGCAGCACGGCTGCGCGTGCTGGATGCAGTCGCCCGTGCAGGCCTGGGTCCGCTGTCACGCCACGCACAGCGGAAGGCGCGTGGCCTGCGGGAAGGCTCCCGCGCAGCGGGTTGCGCGGGTTGTGCTGCGGCCTCAGCCGCTCGCAAAGGCCCGACAGGTCGCTGACGCGGGATCGGCGGGCGCCAGTCGGCCGCAGGTCTGCTTCACGCGTTCGCGCAGCGCATGGGCCGTGGGCGCGCGGGACGCATCCTGTTTCACCCATTCGCGCAGCGAGGCATCGAGCTTCGCCAGACGGATGCGTGAGCGGCGGTAGATCGCATCCGGCGCGTCCAGTTCACCCAACACCGCAAGCCCCGCCTCCTGCACGCGTTTCACATCGCCGGGCGCGAGTCGCAGCAGGGCCTGCAGATAGTTCCCACCCCATTGGAAGCGGGTTGCGGCACCCCGCGACTGTTCGTAGGCCCGCGCATGCCACTGCAAGGCTTCGTCCGGGCGGCCCATCGCTTCGCAGTAATCACCGAGGCTCGACATGTAGTAGTACGGCGCGCCGGCGGTCTTCACTTCGCGCAGCGTGATGTCATAGGCCTGCTGGTTGTCGCGCAGCGCATCGAGCACGTTGAGCGCGCCGTTCAGCGTGCCGCTGCGCTCGGAGGCTGGGCCCGGATCGGCCACGGCCTTCGCCACGCGTGCACGCGCCAGCTGCTCGATGGCCGGCGCAGGCTTGCCGTCGGGCGACATGCTGCGCGATGCCAGCACGGCGCTATACAGCAGGTTCAGTCGATCACCCAGCGGCAGGCTCGTGGATTCCGAACCGGCACGCATCGCGTCCAGGTACTGCGCAAGCTGCGTGGCCGCACGCGCGGCATCCTGTGCGCGCAGCGTGGCGAAATAACCCTCGTCGAGGCTGCGCAGCGCATCGGCCCGCGCCATCGCGCGCGTCGGGTCCGCGAGGAGGTCACCCACTTGGGCGACGAGAGCCGCTGGCAGCTTGCTGGATGCCGCATCGCCTGCCAGTCCCAGGTCCGCGGCCGCGAACACGGTGATGCGTTCGCGCTCTTCCGGTGTGCCGCTGGTGGCGCAGGCCTTCTCGGCGGCTGCGAGCTGCCGACCCCGCGCTCGTCGCGCATCACGATCGAGGTCTTCCAGCGACCAGCTTTGCCAGGCAATGCGGTGGCAGTCTTCGGCGGCGGCTTGTGCATTCGCGCGGGCAAGCTTGCCGAGCACTTCATGGACGGGGCGTCTGTCTTCGAGCGCGGTATCCAGCATGCTGGTGTATTGCGTGAGGTCCTGGCCGCCGGCGATACGCAGGATCTCCGTGCGGTCCCCATTCAGGATCACGACGCTCGGGTAGCCCGTCACGCCGAAGGTCTCGCCCCACTTCTGCGCGCCCGGTTCGTCACCATCCAGATAGACGGGGATGAACAGCTTCGCTTTCTGCTGGAAATCTTCGCGCGAGAAGAGCGTGGCCTTCAGCAGATGGCAGGGCGGGCACCACACCGCACCCCAGTAGAGCAACACGGGCTTGCCGGATTTGCGGCTTGCCGCGAAGGCCGCATCGACACCGCCCTCGAACCAGTCGATGCCGCTGGGCAGCGTGTGGTCATCGGCGCTCGTGGTCGATGTGGCTGCGGCAGCGATTGTGGTCGCCGGTGCAGGCTGTCGAGCGCAGCCTGCGATCGCCGTGGTTGCGAGCAGGGCAAGCAGGGACGTGCGGATCGCAGGGAGGCTGTTCATGGTGCTTCACAGCTTAACGCGGAAGCCGGCATGGATGAACCGGCCATACACGTCGTAGCTGTCTGCGGCCGTTTCCGTTCCCGTGATGTTCGAGGCGCGGTTCTGGTCCATCAGGGGCGGCTTCCGGTCGAACAGGTTCTGGGCGCCGATGTACACCGAATAGTGTTCGTCTCGGCCGAACGAATACCTGCCCTGCAGGTCGTGATACCCATAAGCCGGAACGAAGTTCCCCGGGTCGTCGGTGCGCAGGATGCCCAGCGTGTCGGCCATCGCGCTCTGGTAACGCAGTGTCCAGCCTGCATCGAAGGCGCCCGCCGTATAGCCCAGCTGCAGGTTCGCTCGGTGCCTGAAGCCGGCGCCAAGGCGACCCGGGCCGTTCAACTGGCCCAGGTTCGATTCCGCGGGCTGGTCGGCCAGTGGCTGGATGCGCAACGTGTCGACGTAGGTGTAGTTCAACGCCGCGCGGAACTGGTGTCCGCTCTCGAAGGCGATCTTATGCCGCAGGCCGATGTCGATGCCCGAGCTCACGATCGATGCCGCGTTGACTGGTCCTGTGTTGACCTGCCAGATCGTGCCCGGCGTGCGAGGGCGCAGCGGTGCGGCGCCCTCGCGGACGATGAACGTGCACAGCGGCGAGACGCCGGCCGAGTTCACGCACTGGTCGATGAGGTATTGCAGCGGCACCTTGGCGATCGCGTCCCGGATGCGGATGTCATACCAGTCGATCGTCAGGCTGAGACCCGGCAGCGCCGTCGGCGTGAGCACCAGGCCGAGCGTCCAGGTCCTGGCGGTCTCTGCCTTCAGCGCCGCGTTGCCGCCGTCGAAGCTCTCGATGCTCTGCAGGTCCGTGTTCGCGTCGTAGAAGAAAGCCCCGCCGTGGGCCGCCATATTCTGTGCGGCACCGGGCAGGGCGCGGCAGTACGCAGCGACTGCGCCCGTCGTTGCCGCCGTCACGCCGTTGCAGGGATCCGTGAGTCCGGTCGGGAAGTCCTGGTTGCGGCCCTGGTAAAGCTCATTGATGTTCGGCGCGCGCGTTGCCTGCGAATACACGGCGCGGATCCGCAGGTCCTGGGCAGGTGCCCAGTTCAGGCCGGCCTTCCAGCTGGAGACGCCGCCAACCGTGGAGTAGTCGCCGTAGCGCCAGGCTGCTTCGACATCGAGACTGCGTGCGAGCCTGTGGTCCGCCAGCACCGGCGCCATGGCTTCGACATAGGCTTCGGTCACGTGGTAGTTGCCGCCGGTATTCGAGAGCGCATTGCCCATCGTCATGCCGGCCTGCGTCTCCGGTGAATGCTGCTCGCTGCTCGATTCGCGTCGGTGCTCGACGCCTGTTGCGAGTTTCACGCTGCCCGCCGGCAGCGCGAACAGCGAGCCGGTGAAGTTCGCGGCAGCGACCTGTTGCCGGATGGAGGCCGAATACCGGTCGAGAAAACCCTTGTCGGTGATATAGGCGGCCGCTTCCTTCGAGACCGAGTTGAAGCCGAAAGGATTGAAGGGTGCGCAGCCGGCGGCGCGGGCCGTGGCATCGCGGCAGATCACCGTGTTGTTCGGGCCGGCGATGGCATCCAGCGCATAGTAATACCGGTCGCGCAGTGCGGTCCCGGCAGTGGTGTCGTCACGCGAGCCGCTCTGGCTGACGTAGGCGTCCCACCTCCAGTCGCCCTGAAGCGCGCCCTTCAGGCCGGTGATCAAGCGGTAGTGGCTGCGCTCATTGCGGTTGGAGCGGTCGAACGCGCCGACCAGCCGCTTGCGGAAGCCCAGCGTCGTAGCGCCTGCGGCCAGCATGTCGCTGCGGATCGCGGCGGGAATGAACGGGTTCTCGATCGACAGGCCGTCACTGATCGTGCCATCCGGCAGGCGCGCGTCAGAGCCGTCGGTGGCCAGCGCTTCTATGCGCGAATGCGACTTCACTGACGCATAACTGCCCTCCGCATACAGGCCCGTCGTGTCGCTCAGTGCGAAGTCAGCGAGCCCGGTCAGCAGCACGCGTTCGACCGGCACGGAGATCAGCCGTTGACCGTTGCGGTTGTAGCCATCGATGTTGCTGTTGAAGCCCTGTTTGAGCGTGTTGTCCGGGTTGTAGGTCCAGGTGTTGCCGTCCGGCACGTCGAAGCGGCCCTGGGCGGCATAGCTGCTGCGGAAGGGATTGTCGTTCGCGGAGAGGGCGCGATCGTGCGAGTGCAGCCCCTCGTCCTTGTCCCACTGCACGTTGAACACGGCGTGGCCGCGCTGCAGGAAGTCGGCGCCGGCGCTGATCGAAGCCAGGTGGCGACCGTTGTCTCCGTGGCTCGTCACGCCGCCCTGGCCGTGGAATGCCAGGCCCTGAAAGTCGTCATTCAGCACGAAGTTCACGACTCCTGCGATGGCCTCGGAGCCGTAGACGGCCGAGGCGCCGCCGGTGATGACTTCCACGTCCTTGATGAGGTCGGTCGGGAGGTTGTTGATGTCGACGATCGACGTGCCGCTGATGCCGGCCGCAGTGCGGTGACCGTTGATCAGCACCAGCGTGCGCGGGTCCCCCGCGTTGCGCAGGTTCAGCGTCGAGACGCCGTTGCCGGAGGTCGCGAAGTTCGAGTTCGCCCGGGTGTAGGTCGAAGTGCCAAAGGCCGGCAGCTGCTGCAGCACGTCGGCGAGGTTCTGAGTCCCGCGATTGGCGAGGAAGTCCGCGTTGAGGACCTGCACCGGGACGGCGGATTCGAGTTCGGTGCGCTGGATGCGCGAGCCCGTGACGAGGACCTGCTCGAGTTCGTCGGGCTCGGCGGCCAGGGTCGCGGCGGACGTGGTGCCCAGTACGGACAGGGCCAGGACGGTAGAAACCTTCATGCGGCAGGACTCCCTTGGCGTGGTTGCCTGTATGCAACATGAATATCCAAGGGCCCGGTCAGTGATCAAGGATCAAAGTTCAATAAAAATAATACTTTTTGTGATTTACAACTCTATTTGGATGTTTCTTGCGCCGGAAGTTGCCATAAAGCAACAAATTACCTCAGCGGAAACTGGCGTGGCGCACCCGACTGCCTTCCTTGAGCCCCAGGCGTCGCGCCTCGCCGGCCCGCAGCTCCAGCACGCCCGCGACGGGCGCGCCTGATGAAATGATGTCTTCCGAAAGTGGCTTCGTGTCGGCGGCGATGCGCAAGACGCGGCCATCCTCGCCGATGAACACCATATCCAGCGCCACGTAGGTGTTCTTCATCCACATCGTCATGACGCGGGGTGCCTGCAGCGGGAACAGCATCCCGTAACCGGCCGGCAGGTCGGTGAGGAACATCAGGCCCTGCTGCTGACGCTCTGGTGTGTCCGCGAGCCAGATCTGGATCGTCGTCGACCCGCTGCCCGCTTCCAGTTGCACGCTGTCGCGCGGGAAGCCTTTCAGTTGGGCCGGTGCGAACTCCGCCGCTGTCAGCGCAAAGGGTGACAGGGCGAAGAGAAGGACGAAAAGGCGGATGGCATGACGGTGCATCACGGTGGGCTTCCAGTGGAATAGGACGTGGTGAAATCGAATCGCTCGACGAGCACGCGGTCGCTGCCGTCCATCGTCGCGGCCGGGCCGGTGCAGAATCCGCGGACTTCCACGCGCTGACGCGCCCCGCTGCCTGTCCCGATGTCGCTGCGCTGCAGGCTGTCGCTCGTGCATTTGTCGTCGCCCAGGGTGGCGTAGAGTCGCTGTGCGCCTTCGACGATGAGCGTCAGGTTGGTGGCGGCATGGGCCTCGTGGCCCTCCGGCGAGCCGGTGTCGATGCCGAACACGAGGCGCAACATCCGTCCGCTGCCCTTCAGCGGTCCGACGATGGCGAGCCGCAGGCCACTGCCGTCGGGGCGAAGACCTCCTTCGCAGTGCATGTCCCCATCCTGCCAATCCAGGTCGGCCTCGATGGCCCCGCGTAGTCGGGCCCTGAGGAATCCCTGGCCGCCCGGCACGCAGGGCGTGCTTTCGGTGGCGACGGGTGTGGGTGCTTCCTGGGCTGGGCCGCAGGCGGTCAGCAGGATTGCGAAGGCGGTGGCCGATGCGCGGAGGGCGTGCATGGCCTGCAGTCTAGGGAAGCATTCTGTGCGTTGCATGCCCCAAAACGGTGCTGGATCGCTTCTGGTAGATCGCTCCGTACGGTATGCAATCGATTGCAATTAGTCGGCACGATTGTTGTAGGATCCTTGGCATGCAAGTCATCGAAGTCGCTCCAGTCATCCCCGCGGCCATCGGCCGTCTCCCTGAACTCGCCGGCAATCTGTCGTTCAGTTGGCACCGGCCGACGCGCGCCCTCTTCGAGGACCTTGATGCCGCCTTGTGGCAGCAGTCCGGAGGTAACCCGCGCCTCGTGCTTCGCTGCGTCGATCAGGACGTGCTGGATGCGGCATCCCGCGACGACGTGTACCTGCAGCGGTACCGCGAAGCCGTGGCGATCTACGACAGTTACCAGTCCCGACCGGTGGAACGCACGGACGAGCCCCTGATCGCGTACTTCTGCGCGGAATATGGGTTCCATGAAAGCTTTCCCATCTATTCCGGTGGCCTCGGCATCCTGGCCGGCGACCATTGCAAGGCGGCCAGCGACGAGTGTCTGAACTTCGTGGCGGTGGGCCTGTTGTACCGGCAGGGCTACTTCACCCAGTCGGTCGACAGCGACGGCATGCAGCATCCGATCTTCCGCGATGCCGATCCGCGTGACCTGCCGGTCGAAGCGGTGAAGGGCGCCGATGGCATGGGGCTCAAGATCTCGGTGCCCATCGGCCAGCGCGAAGTCTTCGCGCGCGTCTGGCGTGCGCAGGTGGGGCGCGTCAGCGTCTACCTGCTCGACACCAACGTGCCGGAGAACAGCGAAGCCGACCGCGACATCACCTTCCGCCTCTATGGTGGCGATGAGGGCGTCCGCATCCGGCAGGAAATGATGCTGGGCATCGGTGGCCTGCGCGCGCTGCGCGCGCTGGGGCTATCGCCGGGCGTGTGGCACATGAACGAGGGCCACGCGGCCTTCCTCGTCTTCGAGCTGCTGCGCGAGCAGATGGCCGCTGGCGCCAGTTTCGAGGCTGGCCTCGAGGCGGTTGCCGCGCAATGCGTGTTCACGACGCACACGCCGGTGGCTGCGGGCCACGACGCCTTCCACGATGGCCTGTTCATGGAGCATTTCGAAGGCCTGGCGTCCCGCATGGGCCAGCCCATCGACCGCCTGCTCGCGCTGGGCCGTGCGCCCGGTGTCGAGGGCTACTTCAACATGACGCGACTGGCGCTGAATGGCGCGCGTCGCGTGAACGGCGTGAGCCGCATCCATGGTGGCGTGTCCGCCGAGCTGTGTGCCGACCATTGGCCCGAAGTGCCCAAGGGCGAGAACCCGATGGGCTACGTCACCAACGGCGTGCACGTGCCGACCTTCATCGCGCCGGTCTTCTCGCGCTTCCTTGATGCCGAACTGCCTGACTGGCGCGACAACCTCTCGGACGGCAATCGCTGGCACGCGCTGGAGAACGTGCCGGACGAGCGCTTCTGGCAAGCCTCGCAGGAAGCCAAGTCGCGCATGCTGCACGGCGTCCGCCAGCGGCTGGTCAATGAATACAAGCGCAAGTCCCTGAGCTCGGTCCAGCTGCGGCACATCACGCGGCATCTGGATCCGGCGAATCCCAACGTGCTGACTATCGGTTTCGCGCGGCGTTTCGCGACGTACAAGCGTGCCGCGTTGATCATGCGCGACCGTGAGCGCCTGCGCCGGCTCGTGCAGGACGCCGATCGTCCCGTGTTGTTCCTGTTCGCGGGCAAGGCCCATCCGGCCGATCACCCAGGCCAGCAGGTGCTGCGCGAAGTGAAGCAGTTGATGCTGCAGCCGGAGTTCGCCGGCCGCGTGGTCTTCCTGGAGGATTACGACATCCAGTTGGCGCGCTGGCTGGTGACGGGCGTGGACGTCTGGCTCAACAACCCTATCGCACCGCTGGAGGCCAGCGGCACCTCGGGCATCAAGGCGGCCGTGAACGGTCGCCTGAACCTGTCCATCCTGGATGGCTGGTGGGCGGAGGCCTTCGATGGCACCAACGGGTGGGGCATTCCGGGCGCCGATGCGCGCGACGAGGTCCGGCGCGACGACCTGGATTCCTCCACGATCCTCGACGTGCTGGCCGAGGAAGTGATGCCGCTGTATTACGACCGTGGCGCTGATGGCCTGCCGCACGGCTGGATCCGTCGCTGCAAGCGCGCGATGGCCACCGTGGTGCCGCAGTTCAACATGCGGCGCACGGTGAGTGACTACAAGGATGGCATGTATGACCCGGCGGCCGAGCATGGCAAGCGCCTGCGTGCCAGTGGCGGGACGGGCGCCGCGGAGCTGGCCGAATGGAAACGCCGGGTCCGTGAAGCCTGGCCCCATGTGCAGTTGTGCGCCGTGCTCGATGCGCAGGGAGGCAACAGCACCGGCAATCCTTTGACGATGCGTGTGGCCGTGCAGTTGGGTGGGCTGTCGCCGGATGACCTGCGCGTGGAGTTCGTCGCCGACCGCAAGTTGCCGCAGGCGCAGGTGGAAGAGCCGGCGTTGTGCTCGTTTCGCGAACAGCCGCCGGATGGCCAGTGGCGCTCGCAGTTCCGCTTCACCGGCGAGACGACCTGGGACGGCGCGAGTGTTTATGAACTCTCGTCCGTGCCGCCGGGCACCGGCCAGTACGCGGCCAACGTGCGCGTCTACCCCTGGCATGCCCTGCTGGCCCATCCGTATGAGATGGGCCTGATGCGTTCGACGTGACGGTCAGGCCGGCAGCAGGATGAGGCCGGCCAGTGGCGGCAGGTGCAGGACAACAGAGCAGTCGTGGCCGTGCGCGGCCACGGGCTCCGTGGTGACTACGGTGTTGCCGAGGTTAGCGCCGCCGTAATGGCCGGAGTCCGAATTCAGCGCCACGCGATAACGGCCCGGGCGCGGAACGCCCAGCCGGTAACCGTCGCGCGGTACCGGCGTGAAGTTCAAGGCAACTACCGCAAGCTGGTCACCGGCCTGGCGCATGAACGCCAGCGTGGAATTCGCCCGGTCGTTGCAATCGATCCACGCAAAGCCCTGCGGTTCGAACTCGAAACGGTGCAGGGCGGGCTCTTTGACGTAAAGCGCATTCAGGTCTGCGACGAGTTGCTGGATGCCGCGGTGTTCGGGGTGCTCGAGCAGGAACCACGGCAGCGCAGCTTTGAAATCCCACTCCCAGGGATGCGCTATCTCGCCACCCATGAACAGCAGCTTCTTGCCAGGCATCGCCCACATGCTCGTGTAGAGCAGGCGCAGGTTCGCCATCTGCTGCCAGCGGTCGCCGGGCATGCGGCCCAGCAGCGAGCGCTTCAGGTGCACGACCTCGTCATGCGACAGCGGCAGGATGAAGTTCTCGCTGTAGGCATACATCATCACGAAGGTCAGCTTGTCCTGGTGATGGCTGCGATGGAGCGGGTCTTCCTTGAAGTACGACAGCGTGTCGTGCATCCAGCCCATGTTCCATTTCATCGAGAAACCCAGGCCGCCCATGTCGATGGGGCGGCTGACCATCGGCCAGTCCGTGGATTCCTCTGCCATGACCACCGTGCCCGGTGTACGCGCATGCGTCACTGCATTCAGTTGACGCAGGAAGGTCACCGCCTCGAGGTTCTCCCGACCGCCATGGCGGTTCGGCACGTAATCGCCCCTGCGCCCGAAGTCGAGATAGAGCATCGAGGCCACGGCATCGACACGCAGGCCGTCAAAGTGGAATTCCTCGAGCCAGTAGCACGCGGACGCGAGCAGGAAGCTGCGCACCTCGTTGCGGTCGTAATTGAAGATGTACGTGCCCCAATCGAGATGCTCGCCCTTGCGCGGGTCGGCGTATTCGTAGAGCGCGGTGCCGTCGAAGCGCGCGAGGCCGTGCGCGTCGCGCGGAAAGTGTGCCGGAACCCAGTCGAGCAGCACGCCGATACCGGCTTGATGGCAGCGATCGATGAAGTGCTTCAGGTCTTCCGGTGGCCCGAAGCGGCGCGTCGGCGCGAAGTAGCCCGTGACCTGGTAGCCCCAGGAATCATCGAGCGGGTGTTCGGTAATGGGCAGCAGTTCGATGTGCGTGAAACCCAATCGCTTCACGTAGGGGATCAGCCGGTCGGCCAGTTCGAGATAGCCGAGGAACTGGCCCTCGGCATCGCGCTCCCAGGACCCGAGGTGCACTTCGTAGATCGACATCGGCGCATGCAGCCAGTCGTGCGCGGGTCGCGCTGCCATCCATGCGGCGTCGCCCCAGGCATAGTCGCCGCTGCCGCCGCAGACCAGCGAAGCGGTCGACGGCCGCATTTCCATCGAGCGCGCGTAAGGATCGGTCTTCAGTTCGACGCCACCCGTTCCCCGGTTGCGGATCTCGAACTTGTAGACCTCGCCGGTGGCGAGACCGGGCACGAAAAGCTCCCAGATGCCACTGTCGCCCAGGCTGCGCATCGGCAGCCGACGCCCGTCCCACTCACAGAAGGGCCCCACGACACTGACGCGTTCTGCGTTGGGCGCCCAGACGGCAAAACGCACACCTTCGATGCCGTCGAACTGCGCGGGATGGGCGCCCAGCAGTTTCCAGGCTTCCGCGTGCCCACCGGAACTGAACAGCGCGAGATCCGGATCCTCGACCGACGGCTTGAAGCCATAGGGGTCGATGCGCCGGCTTTCGCTGCCTTGATCAGTCTGTCGCCACAGCAGGGGATGGGCAGGGAGCCCGGCTGCTGGCGGCGCGCACCAGTAGAAGTCACTGCCCGGCAGGCGCTGCAACCCGGGGCCATCCACGATGCGGGCCTCCCGCGTGGCCGGGAGGTAGGCGAGGAAGAGCGCCTTCCCGACCCTGTCATGCAGCCCGAGCACACTGTGCGGATCGTGGTGCCTGCCTTCGGCGATACGCCGGAGCGCTTCGCGGTCGAAGTGCGGCGGCGTTGCTGTCGCGATCACTGTGGCGGCGCCTTTCGCGGGACCGATTTGCCCGCCTTTTCCCGAGTAATATACCTAAAGCCCTTCACGAGGTGACTCCTTCCATGAGCAGGCCGCGCAAGTCTTCCGGTCGATATGTCAGCCGCCTCACCGGTGGCACGCTCGCGATGATCATGGCCGGTGGGCGTGGCGAACGCCTGCGTGGCCTGACCCAGAGCCGCTGCAAGCCGGCGACGCCTTTCGGCGGGAAATTCCGCATCGTCGACTTCGTCCTGTCCAACTGCGTGAACTCGGGCATCCGCAAGATCTGCCTGCTCACGCAGTACAAGGGCCAGTCGTTGATCCAGCATGTCCAGCGTGGATGGAGTTACCTGCGCGGCGAGTTCGGTGAGTTCATCGATGTCGTGCCGGCCCAGCAGCAGGTCGGCAAGGAGTGGTACCGCGGCACGGCCGACAGCGTGTACCAGAACCTCGACATCATCCGTGCGAACCATCCGGAGCACGTGCTCGTGCTCGCCGGCGACCACATCTACAAGATGGACTACGGTCCGATGATCGCCCACCACGTGGAGAAGGGCGCGGACATCACCGTCGGCGTGGTCGAGGTGCCCATCGACGATGCGCGCGAATTCGGCGTGCTCTCGGTCACCGAATGGAACCGCGTCACGAAGTTCGCCGAAAAGCCGCGCGAGCCGGAACCGATGCCGGGCCGCAGCGACGTGGCGCTGGCGTCGATGGGCATCTATATCTTCAACACCGCGCTGCTCGAGCGCATGCTGATCGAAGATGCCGCGGATCCGACTTCCTCGCACGACTTCGGCAAGAACATCATTCCGAAGGCAATCGACACGATGCAGGTCTTCGCCTATCCGTTCCGCAACGTGAAGACGCGCGCCCAGAACTACTGGCGCGACGTGGGTACGGTGGATGCGTTCTTCGAGGCGAACATCGAGCTCGTGCACGTGTCGCCGGAACTGAATGTCTACGACGAGGAATGGCCGATCTGGACCTACCAGGTGCAGCAGCCGCCGGCGAAGTTCGTGCTCGACGAGGACGGTCGCCGCGGCATGGCGATCAATTCGCTGATCTCGGGCGGATCGATCGTCTCCGGTGCAGTTGTCCGCGAATCCCTGCTCTTCTCGAACGTCCGTGTGGACGAGGGTGCCAGCGTCCATCGCTCGGTGATCATGCCCGGTGTCCGCATCGGCAAGGGGTGCGCCATCCGCAACGCGATCATCGACGAACATTGCGACGTGCCGGAAGGCATGCAGATCGGCATCGATCTTGAGTTGGATCGCCAGCGGTTCGATGTGACGCCGAAGGGCGTCGTGCTGGTGACGCCGGAGATGCTGGTGTCAGCCACGATGGTGCGCGCCTGAACGAGGTATGCCGGTGAGCGTTACGCGACTGCCCGTCGTCCTGTTCTGGCACATGCACCAGCCGCACTACCGTGACGCGCTGTCGGGTCGCTATGTGTTTCCCTGGACCTATCTCCACGCCATCAAGGATTACGTGGACATGGCCGCGCACCTCGAGGCCCATGCCGGTGCCCGGGCGGTCGTGAACTTCACGCCGGTGCTGATGGAGCAGCTCGAGGAGCTCGCCGAGCGCGTGGCAGCCCACTTGCGGCACGGCGAACCTGTGCCGGATCCGGTGCTGGCGCTATTGTCGGAAGACCCCTTGCCGGTTGATCCCGACAAGCGTCTCGCCTTGTTGCGTGCCTGCCTGCGTGCGGATCGCCGCAACCTCATCGAACGCTATCCGGTCTTCGCGGAGCTTGCGCAGCTCGCGGTCAGTCTCGGCACGCCAGAGCAGATCGTCTACGCCTCCGACCAGTTCCTGCGCGACCTGGGTGTCTGGTACCACCTGGCCTGGATGGGCGAGACCGTCCGTCGCACGGACCTGCGTATTGCCAAGCTCGTCGATCAGGGACGGCAGTTCCGGCCGGCGCAGCGCCGGGTGCTGTTGGAACTGGTTGGTGAGCTGCTGACCGGGCTCTTGCCGCGTTACCGGCGGCTCGCGGACTCCGGCCGTTGCGAGCTGGCCGTTTCGCCCTATAGCCATCCGATCCTGCCGCTGTTGCTGGATTTCAAGGCTGCGCGTGAAAGCGAGCCTAATGCCTCGCTGCCGCGCCATGCGGCCTATCCGGGCGGCGCTGAGCGCGCGGCCTGGCACATGCGGGAAGCGCTGGCCGTGTTCCGTCGCGTGTTCGGCCGCGAGCCGCGCGGTTGCTGGCCGTCCGAAGGTGCCATCAGCGCCGGCGCGCTGCAGGTCATCGAGGATGCCGGCATCGACTGGATTGCCTCCAGTTCCGCGGTGCTGCGCGGAACGCTCGAAGCGTCGGGCATTCCGCTGTCTTCCGAGGGCGCGGACGCCGAGCGATTGCTGAACCAGGCGCATCGACCGGCTGCCGGAAAACTCAGCTGTTTCTTCCGCCACGACGAGGTCTCGGACCTCATCGGTTTCACCTATTCGAAATGGCACGGCGATGATGCCGCGCGCCATTTGGTGGGTGAACTCGAGCGACTGGCCGATCGGACTGAAGGCGAAGCGGGCCGCGTGGCGCTGATCGCGCTCGATGGCGAGAACGCCTGGGAGTATTACCCGTTCAATGGCTACTGGTTCCTTTCTGCGATGTATGCGGCACTGGCCGAACATCCGCGCCTGCAGCTCACGACGTTGTCTTCCTTCGTCGATGACGCGCGGGCCCGCGGCGCGGCACCGCATGTCTTGCCGACGGTGCGCGCCGGCAGTTGGGTGCATGGTACGTTGTCGACCTGGATGGGCGACCCGTCCAAGAACGCCGCGTGGGATCTGCTTTGCGATGCGAAGCTGGCCTATGACCGCGCGCTGGCCGAGGGCGCGCTGTCGGAAGACGAGCACCACGTCGTCAGTCGCCAACTTGCCCAGTGCGAGAGTTCCGACTGGTTCTGGTGGTTCGGTGATTACAACCCGCCTGAAGCGGTTGCGGATTTCGACCGGCTCTATCGCCACCAGCTCACGAGTCTCTACCGCATGCTAAAGCTCGAACCGCCTGCTGCGCTGTCGCGCCCGCTATCGGTGGGACGGGGTGCGCCGGAAGCGGGTGGCGTGATGCGTCGGACCCAGGCATGAGCCACACGCGCTTGCCCGTCCTGGATCGTCGCCGTTGCGGCGTGTTGCTGCATCCCACGGCCTTTCTGGGCGGCGCGCAGCAGGGTGCACTCGGGGTCTCGGCATTCGCCTTCATCGACTGGCTGGCGGAAGCCGGCTTCACCGTCTGGCAGATGTTGCCGCTCGGGCCGACCGGTGCGGATGGTTCGCCTTACTGGGCGCGCTCCGACCATGCGGGCAATCCGCGGCTGATCGATCCGACCGTCGAACCCGCGGGCGGGCTCGAGGCCTTCGAGGCGTTCTGCCGTGAGCAGTCGCACTGGCTCGAGGATTACGCGCTGTTCGAGGCCCTGGCTGTCGCGCACGAAGGCCGGCCCTGGTGGGACTGGCCGCAGCCGCTGCGTGATCGCGATCCGCAGGCGCTGGAACATGCCCGCATGCAGTGGGCCGCCCACTGCCATCGCGTCAAGCGCGAGCAGTGGTTCTTCGATGACCAGTGGCGTCGTCTGCGAGCGCATGCGCAATGGCGCGGTGTGCGGTTGTTCGGCGACCTGCCCATCTACGTCGCGCCCGATTCCGTCTCGGTCTGGACGAATCGGGCGCAGTTCCAGCTGGACGAGTCCGGGCTTCCTCGGTCCGTCGCCGGCGTGCCGCCCGATTATTTCGCAGCAGACGGCCAGCTCTGGGGCAATCCGCTCTACGACTGGGATTGCATGCGAGAGGATGGTTTTGCTTTCTGGCGCGAACGCATCCGGGAGCAGTTGGCTCGCTTCGACCTGCTGCGCATCGACCATTTCCGCGGGCTTGCTGCGTACTGGACGGTGCCATACGGCGAGCGTACGGCGCGCCAGGGCGCATGGCGCGACGCGGCCGGCCGGGAAATGCTCGAGGCCGTGCTGCGCGAACAGCCTGACCTGCCGGTCGTCGCGGAAGACCTCGGCGTCATCACGCCCGACGTGGACGCCTTGCGCCGTGATTTCGGCCTGCCGGGCATGCGCGTGCTGCAGTTCGCCTTCGGGGGTGGCGCGGAAAATCCGCACCTGCCGCACAACCATGACCTCGATACCGTCGTGTACACCGGCACGCATGACAACGATACGACCGTGGGCTGGTATGCACAGCTTGATGACGCCGCACGGCGACACCTCGTCGATTACCTGGGCCTCTGGGATGATGACGGCCCGGATGCACTCATCCGTGCGGGCTTGGCGTCGGTGGCCCGCCTTTCCGTGTTGCCGATGCAGGACATCCTGCGTCTCGGAAGCGATGCGCGACTGAACATGCCGGGCACTGTTAACGGCAACTGGGTCTGGCGGCTTTCGCTGCACGCCCTCACGCCGGGGCTTGCCGAGCAGTACCGGGAACTCAACGCGCTGTATGGAAGGCTGGGCACATGAGCACGATGCGACGGATCCTGGTGTGTGGCCTGTTGGCTCTTCCGCTCGCGGGGTGCGCGACGCTGTCGCCCCGGCTGGAAGCGCCCGAAATCCGGGTCGCACGTATCGAAATGCTGAAGGGCGACCTGCTCCAGCAGACACTTCGCGTGACGCTGCATGCCCGCAATCCCAACGGCATCGCCTTGCCCGTCCGCGGCATCCAGTGCGACGTCGAAGTGGCCGGTGAACGGTTCGCGCACGGGGAATCCGAACGGGAATTCGTCGTGCCGGCGCACGGCGAGGCGGACTTCGACCTTGCCGTCACGGCCAATGCCGCCGCTGCCGTGCTGCGCATCCTGGGTGGTGCGGCGAAGGGCGGGCAGCTGGAATATCGCATGGTCGGCAAGGTGGACCTGAAGTCGGTCTTGATGCGCAGCCTGCCTTTCGAGCAGAAGGGCCGCGTGGACCTCAAACAGGGGCTCTTCACCCCGGGTGGCTGATCAGCCGACGCGCAGGAAGGCCTGGTAGGCCAGCGTCAGCACTTCAACCAGCACGAAGCCGGCGAACAGACGCGACAGCGGCAAGGCCGCGAACCGGCGGCCGGCTGACGTCAGCAGCCCCAGCGGCGCAAGCGCCCACAGGAAGGCCGTACCCCAGTGCATCTGCAGTTCCATGCCGGCCAGCAGGGCGAGCAGGGCCATCAGCGCGAACGGACCGATGGCATGTGTGAGGTACAGCCCGCGGATCGCCGCCGCGCGGTCCGGATGCCCCTCCGAAAGTACTTCCATGTCCTCAGGCTGCGGCTGCCTGCGCTGCATCAGCAGCGCGAGCGCAAGCACCGGCAGAACGCGCCAGGTCTGGTTCGCGAGGAATCCCAACAGGGCCAGTGGCCGTTTCCAGAGCGGCAGGTCCGCAGCCATCGAATGGCTGGCGTAAGCAAACGTCGGGAAATCGTGGGCGACCAGCCAGGCGACGTGGGGCGCCAGCATCGCTGCGCAGAGCGTGCCGGCCAGCATCACGCCGCGAAACAGTTCGAACCGATCGCGACGCCATTCCGGGCGCAGGGCGAGCCAGCCCAGGAATCCGACGCTGCAACCGATGGACAGCAGCATCTGGTATTTCGACAGCAGGCCTGCACCCCAGCACAGGCCCAGCAGCATCCACCAGTACAGACGGCCCGTGCTGAGGCAGCGCCAGACGCAGTAGGCCGCGCCGGCGTGGCAGACCATCAGCGCGGTGTTGTGGTTGAAGTAATAGAGCCGGTTTGTGTAGTAGGTCATGCCGCTGATGAGCAGAACCGTGACGAGCGCGCGCCGAGCGCCTAGCGTTTCGCGGGCCAGGCGCCAGGCGATGGCCATCATCATCGCGACCTGCAGGGCGCCCAGCAGGTAGGTCAGCGCGATGCCATGCGGGAAGAACTGCTCGAAACCCCACAGCACCCAGGTCGGAAAGGGCGGGTGCTTCGGATAGCCCCAGTCCGGCGTAAGGACCCAGGCCAGCTGTTCGAGGTTGTCGACCGGCACATCCCACTGCGCGACCAGCGGCAGGATCGACCAGAGCAGCACGCAGCTGAACGCATAGGCCGACAACAACAGCGTCTGCGGAATGGCCAGCGTGTCACGCCGGATCCAGGTTGAGGCAAGTGGATTCATGTGCGATCGGGACGGCTCAATTCCACGTTCCGGTTCTTCAGCAGCAAGGGCCATTCCGCCGAGCGGAGGAATTCGTATTCATGACGACGCGCCGGACTGGCGTTTCGCTCCCCGGACTCAGGATGGCACATGATCAGACCCCCGTCCCGGATGTTGGCCAGCCATGCATCCATCCTGGAGTGGAAACCGCTGTCCGTCGCCAGGTCGTACACGCCGGCGAAATCACGGTTGCAACGCAAACCGCGTCTCGCAATACCGCGCTCCAGCGCCTGCCCGCCCAGCAGGCCGATCACTGCCGCCTTGGGTCCGCGCCAGGTCCGGGGCAAGGTGCAACGGACTACCGTGGCAGGACCATAGCGACTCGCCACGGCATTGAGTAGTGGCTCCCGGATGCCGGGGAACTGGTGCACGTGTTCGTGGCCGTCCACGTGCGTCGGGGCGCCACCGAACAGCGTCTCGAAACGATCCAGCTGACGATGGATCTCCTGTTCCAGTCGGAGACGGTCGATGCGACGCAGCCAGGTCGCGAGGATCCAACCCGGTATGCCGTGGATGTCGGAGAAGCGGGAGTTCTCGGTGAAGTTCAGGTGCAGCCCGACCGAGATGCGGTCGCGAAGGCCACGCAGCGAGCCGACGTCTGCTTCCAGCACCGGTCCATCGACCGCGACGCTGGTGGCGGACAGCGCGCCGGCATTGGCCAGTTCCAGGATGGCGGCGTTCGCGCCGATCGTTAGCCCGAAGTCATCCGCGCAGAGCGCGATGCGCCGCATCGCCGGCGCCACGGTGTCGGTCACGGTGCGCGGCCGGGACGCCGGCCTCGCTCTTCCGCGATGAGATAACGCGGGCGCTGCTTCACTTCGTCGAAGATGCGACCGACGTATTCACCGACGATACCGAGGCTCACGAGTTGCACGCCAGACAGCAGGAACACAGCGGCTGCCAGCGTGGTGAAACCCGGGATAACCTGCCCGAGGAACAGTTTCTCGAAGATGATCCAGAAGGCCATCCCTAGCGAGCCGACTGAAATCACGAGGCCCGTCAGCGTGACGAGTCGCAGCGGCTTCACCGAAAAGGCCGTCACTCCGGTCATCGCCAGGCTGGCCAACGTCAGTCCGTTGAATTTCGATTCGCCAGCAGGTCGCTCGTGCATCGTGATGGCGATGCCTTCGCTCCTGAAGCCGACCCACGCATACAGGCCCTTCATGAAACGGTTGCGCTCCGGCAGTGCGCACAGGGCATCGACGACGCGGCGATCCAGCAGGCGGAAGTCCCCGGCGTCCGGCGGGATCACGGCACCGCGCCGGTTCGAGACGAGGTAATAGAACAGCTTCGAACCCAGTTGCCGCAACCGTGGCTCTTCCCCGCGGTGGGCCTTCAGCGTGTAGACCATGTCGACGCCGGCCCGCCAGCGTTCGACCATCTGCGGGATCACTTCGATCGGGTGCTGGAAGTCTGCGTCGAGCAACACCACGCAATCGCCGGTGCTGGCATCAAGGCCGGCCTGCAGTGCTGCTTCCTTGCCGAAATTCCGCGAGAACTCGATGTAATGCACCGGCAGCGTGGTGGTGAGTGCCGACACGATGCGCCCCGTCTCGTCCTGGCTGCCGTCGTTGACGACGATGATTTCGACGTCGGGTGTGATCGCTGCGATGGCTTCTGCGAGGGCGGGCAGGAAACGACCGATGAGCAGGGACTCGTTATAGGCCGGCACGACGCATGACAGCCTGAAGGGCCGCGTGGCACGGTCTTCGCTGCGGATCGGCGCATTCGTCTCGGTATTCACGGTATGTCCCGGGCTGTCTTGCCAGCCAGTGTAGTCGCCTCAGAAATCCCAGGCGATGCCGGCCCAGGGAACGGGCGGCAGCGAGCCGGATTTGCGCAGGCGGAGCACGGGCGGGTTGCTGCCAGGCGTGGCAGCCAGTTCCGAGCAGCAACTCCCGTCGTCGCCGAACAGATTGCTGACCTGGGCTGTCGCCCGGAATGTGCCGGACCCCAGCGCATGTCGCCAGGTGAGCCGCAGGTCCAGGCCCAGCGAGTCGGGCAGGCGCGCAGCGTTGCGGCGGCCAATCACGATATCGCCCCGTGAATCCGACGCGAAGGTAGTGGTCGGCAGGCCGCTGCGATAATTCAACGCGGATCCGACGAGCCAATTGCCGCGCGCCCAGTCGATCGCGAAAGATCCCACGTGCCGCTGGTCGCCGCTGCGACGTTGGCGCCCGTTGGCATAGGTCTCGTCCGCTTCAGACAGGGCATAGGCGAGGGTCCAGTGCCAGTGCGGAGCCGACTGCTGCAGGTTGAGTTCGACGCCGCGGATACGGGCTGCGAGCGGTCGCAGCCAGCCGCGATCGATGCTGAGCTCTGGCAGGATGCTCGGTGTCCGCAGCAGATTGCGTTGCAGGGGCAGCAGGTGCAGTTGCGTCTTGTGGAAGGCTTCGAGCCGCAATTGCAGCGAGTGGGGCAAGGACTGGTCGAGTCCGAGGACGGTGTATTCCGTCTGCTGCCCGACAAGGCGCCCCAGGGGATCACGCCCCGGCACGATTTCGTTGAGGTCGCTCACTTGGTGGATCCGGCCCCAGCCCGCACGCAGGGTCGTGGCAGGCATGGCCTGCCAGGACAGCATGATCCGCGGGTCCCAGTCCTGCAGCGTGTCGAGACCGGGTGCAGCATGGCGCGACAGGCGCAGGCCCGCCTGCGACGTGAATCCGGCCCAGGGGGTCCAGGTGTCCGTCAGGTACAGGCCGGCCGAGCGCCGATGGGGCGTGATGTCGTAGTCCTGCGTGTTTGCATCTGGCACGCCCAGACGGCTGCCGAGGCCCGGTGCATAGCGGACATCCGCGTGGTAGCTGTATGCCGCCTTGCCCTGCGAATACTCGAAGCCCGTTTCCAATGCATGCGAATTGTCGGGTGACACCTGCAGCCGCAGGCGGAAGTCCATGAGCGCGGTCCGTCGGAGTTCCGAGAGTCGGCCAACGGCAAGCCCCGGGCTGTCCAGTTGTCCGGAACGGCGTGCATCGAGCTGTGAGGTGCCCAGCCAGGCCTCGAGCTTCCCGTCGCGGGCACCTGTTTCAAGTTCCGTCGCGGAGTGCAGCCAGTAATAACCCAGCTCGGTGCGAAGTCGGCTTGATTCCTGCAGTCCGTCGCGCTCGACCGCCAGTTCATCCCGCGCGTACAGGGCGTTCAGCGACAGCTTCGTGCCCGGCCACGTGGCCAGCTGCAGGCGCGCGAAACCGTCGCCATAGCGGGGGTTCGATGCTGCAGGTTGCAGCGCGCGCAGCAGGTAACCGGTCGAGCCGGCCCGCAGCGCAAGCAGCACTTCGTTGCCGTCCTCGCCCAGCGGTTGGACGCTGCGCGCCCGCGCGTTCAGGAATCCCACGCCCACGGCGCTGCGCAGAGGTTCTTCCGCATCGATTGAGCGGAATTCGACGACACCGCTCATGCGGTCTCCGTATCGCGCCGGGATGGCTCCCCGGTACACGCTGACCGACGACAACAGGGACGGATCGAAGATGCTCAGCAGGCTGCGGTAACCCGGCATGTGGAACGCTTCGCGCACCGGGAATCCGTCGAAGAGAATCAGGGTCTCGTTGGCTTGCCCGCCGCGGATATTGAGTTGGCCAGACAACTCGCCCTGCGACATACCGGGCATGCGGGAAAGCGTGTACATCGCGTCTTCGCCGAGGCTGGGTTGCTGCGACAG
>CANGMU010000011.1 GCA_947454665.1 Pseudomonadota bacterium
AGCGACGGACAGTGCACGCAGGTGCCCGCCAACGGCCGCAGCGCGCGCATCCCGGCGGGCCTCTGCGTCGACACCTTCCCCGTGCACGAGTCGCAGGGATTCGTGTGGCTGTGGTGGGGTGACGCCTCGAAAGCCACGCCGACACCGCCCTGCTTCGAGGCGCTGCAGGACGGCGAGTGGCATCAATCGACGACCGTCGTCGACTGGCCGGTGCATTACACGCGCGCGATCGAGAACCAACTCGACTGTGCGCACCTGCCCTTCGTCCACCACAACACCATCGGTCGCGGCGGACGGACTTTCGTCGATGGCCCGTATGTGGAAGCGGATGAATCCCGCATTCGCGTCTGGGTCACGACGTCGCGCGACGAAGGCCGTCCCTCACGCAGCCAGGCAGAACTGGCCGACGCGGCCGCAGGCAAGGAACCCAGCCTCGACTTCCTGTTCCCGGGACTCTGGCTGCTCAACATCGGGCCGCGCTTCAAGAACCTGCTGGCCTTCGTGCCCGTGAACGAACACTGCACGCGCTATTACCTGCGCACCGTGCATCGCATCGGCCCCCGCTGGCTCTCGCGGCCCTTCGGCTGGCTCATGGGCCTGAGCAACCGCTATATCCTCGGCCAGGATCGCCGCGTGGTCCTGACCCAGACACCACGTTCCAGCCTCGATGCGACCGACGACCGACTGATCGGCGCCGATCGCGCGATCGCCCAGTACCGCCGTTTCCTGAGACAGCGGCTGGCCCTGCCTGACCACGACACGAACCTGGAGCATCCATGAAGCACGAGTCGAATCCCGCCACCACGATCTCCCGCCGCGACGTCCTCGCCTCGGCCGTGGCCACAGGCGTGGTCGCCAGCCTGCCGCAACTCGGGGAGGGTGCAGAGTCAGCAGACCGCCCGAACATCGTCTGGATCATGGCGGACGACTTGGGCTTCGCAGACACGGGCATCACCGGGCTACGGGAGGGCAAGACGCCGAATATCGACCGCATCGCCCACGAGGGCCTCTTTCTCCGGCAGTCCTATGCCAACTCGGCCGTCTGCACTGCCACGCGCGTCGGCCTCATCACGGGCCGGTATCAGCACCGCCTGGAAGTCGGCTTGCAGGAACCCCTGACCGCGGACGCTGAAATTGGCCTGCCGCCCTCCCATCCGACATTGCCTTCGCTGCTGCGCAAGCAGGGCTACCGCACCGCACTGGTCGGCAAGTGGCACATGGGCGAAGGGCAGCACTTTGGCCCGCTGAAGTCCGGCTATGACCGTTTCTACGGGATCCTCAAGGGCGGTTCCGATTACTTCCGCCACAGCCCGGACAACCAGGTCGATGCCTACCGCAGCCCGCTGATGGACGGCGAGCAGGCGTCGAAGGACATCGGCTATCTCACGGAACTGCTGGGCCATCGCGCTGAGCAGGAAATCGCTGCCGCGAAGAAGGACCGCACGCCCCTCTTCCTGAGCCTGCACTTCAACGCCCCGCATTGGCCCTGGGAGGGTCCGGAAGACCAGGCCGTCGCCAATGCACTGACCGGTCTGCAGCACTGGGACGGGGGCAATATCGCGACGTACCGCAAGATGATCTTCGCCATGGACAAGGCCATCGGCGGTGTCCTGAAGGCCATCGAAGCCAGCGGCAATGCGCGCAACACGATCGTGATCTTCACCAGCGACAACGGCGGTGAGCGCTTCTCCGACGTGTGGCCCTTCACCGGGCAGAAAACCGAACTGCTCGAGGGCGGCATCCGCGTGCCCTTCTTCATCCGCTGGCCGGCGCGCATCAAGGCCGGCAGCCGCAGCGAGCAGGTCAACATCTCGATGGACTGGGTGCCGACGCTGCTGGCCGCCGCGGGCGGCGCGCCGGACCCTGCATTCCCGAGCGACGGCGAGAACCTGCTCGACGTGGTGACGGGAAAGGCAGCGCCTCATCCGCGCAAGCTGTTCTGGCGTTACAAGGCCGCGGAACAGGCGGCGTTCCGCGACGGGGACTGGAAATACCTCAAGCTCGGCAAGAAGGAATGGCTCTTCAACCTCGCAGAGGATGAACACGAGCGGGCAAACCATGCGCAGGCCGAACCGGCGCGCTTCGCCGCGATGAAGCAGGCCTGGGCAGGCTGGAGCGCGACGATGCTGCCCTACCCGGCATCCAGCACCAGCGGCAACATCCCGACACCCGATCGTTACTGACGGATCATTCCATCCGCCAGTCGTTGATCGTCGCAAGTCGCGCGGACTTGATCCGCGTGAACTTGCCGTCGCGCACCCAGTACATCCCCAGGCTTACGATCCGCATCACCATGCCGACCTTCAACGGTCGGCCGAAGTAACCGTTCTCCCAGTCCTTCACGACGCGGAACTCGGTCGGGATCTCCGCCGCCACGCCGGTGGCGTCGGACACGAAGTGCGTGAGCGTGACCGTTTCCTTGATGTGCGCCTTCACGTCAGCATAGAAATCGCGGATCGCCTGGGCACCCCTGATCTTCGCGTTCGCCAGCTCGAACTCCACGTCATCGTGGTAGTACCTGATGAAGCGCGGATCGTTGGCGTTGAAGAGCTCGACATACTCGAGGTACTGCTCGCGCGTGAGCCCACCGCAGGCATTGCCGCCCTGTACGGACGGCGCCGCTGCCAGGGCAGCCGGCGTGGCCAGTGTCGTCGCAACGCCCGACAGGAAGAGACGTCGCGTCGTTTCGGTATCGATCATGGTGCGCTCCTCGCAGGCTTCGGATCGGTTTAGCGCTTCACGCCAGCCGGCCACGGCGGCGGCATGTAATACGGCGCACCCATGAACACAGCCTGCACGGCTGTGATGCGGCGGTCCTCGATCTTGAACATTTCGAGGAAGGCCCAGCTGTGCGGTTCGCGGTACACGGACTTCTGCTTCGTGCCGTCGGTCAGCGTGTACTCGTCAAGCACACCCTTGTGGTCGATGAAGCCGCGGGCCATCACCACCTGGCGCTCTTCGTCTACAAGGAAAAAATCCCGGTCGCGAACGCGCTCGTTGAAAAAGTAATAGCCGCTCTTGAAGCCCTTCTCGATCTCCGGGAAGTTCTTGCCGTTCTCGATGCGACTCGCCGTCGGCGAGAAAGCGGTGCCGCGGATACTGCCGTCGTTCTGCTGCAGCGTGGAAAAATAGCCATCCGCATAAGGCACCAACTGCGCACGCGACAGGCGCTTGGCAGGATCCACGGCCTTCATGAAGTTGAAGTCCGGCTTGTATTCAGCGTGCGGTCCAATCGGCGTCGGCGGCGAGGAGAGGTTGCGCTTCGTGGACACCATGTGCTCGATCTCGGTGATCTCGCCCTTCACGATCTTCAACCGGACGGCCAGATAACCCTCCGTGTCGTGGCTCTGCACAAATGCCGTATAGATGCCTACGTTGCCGGTCTTCGTATCCGACAGCGTCAGCGTGGGGCCGACTTCCTTCGTCACCGTGTCCCAGGTGCCGTCCGGGAAGTTCAGCACCACGCCGTTTTCCGAATAGCGGACGTTGCGCGCCAGCGGCAGACCCTTGGGGTCGTGGTTCACATAGGCCGAACGGTACCGATCGGCAATGCCTTCCATGCAGGCCTTGTCGCAGGCCCCTGCCGCGGCAAACGCCGCCGGCATGGCCCCGAGCAGCAAAAAGCCGTTGATCACGAAGTTTGTCCGGCGCATGTGCATCCCCCTGCTAGTTGTACTAATAGCTTTCCCGGCCCGTATTTACAGCAGCCGCACCCGCGGTCCAGACTCCCGCCACGGGGCTCATCCAGTCCGACAACTATAAACATGAAAACACCGACACTCCTTGGTTCACTTGCGATGGCTGCACTGGCCGTCGCGTCCACGGCCGCCCAGGCACAGTCCAACCCGCGCTCGATTCAGCGCCTGCACAACAGCGACGACCCGCTGCTCGCGCTGACGGGCCCGATCGCACGCGTATCCGGCGATGCGGCGGCCGGCTCGCCGCCGCCCAGCAAGGATCCGCGCGATTTCGAGGGCGTCTGGTGGATCAGCCGCTACGAATACCTGCTGGGCCCCGAGCCGGGTGTCCCGCCGCCGCTCAAGGACGAGTACATGCGCATCCTCGAGCGCCGCGTTCGCGCCAAGAACCGCGGCACGCCCGAGGCCGATGCCTCGACGGATTGCCGCCCGCACGGCATGCCGCGCCTGATGGAAAGCCCCTACCCGATCCGCATCGTCCAGACGCCGGGCCAGGTGACGCTGCTGCATGAAGTGGCGCACAACATCCGTCGCCTCTACATCGACCAGAAGCACCCGACGAACCTCAAGCCCAGCTACCTGGGCCATTCGGTGGCCCACTGGGAAGGCGACACGCTGGTCGTGGATACCAAGGGACTCAACGACAAGACCTTCATCGACGACGAGGGCTCATCACATTCGGCGCAGATCCATGTCGTCGAGCGCATCCGCAAGATCAACAACGGCAAGGAGCTGGAAGACCAGCTCACCATCACCGATCCGGTCACGCTGACTGCGCCCTACAGCTTCAAGCGCATTTACAAGTGGCGTTCGGACGTGAAGCCGGCCGAATACATCTGTGAAGAAAACAACCGCAACGCGCCGGAAAACGGCGTCACGGTGGCCAAGTGAGAGCCCCTGCCATGAAGTCGATCGTCTCCTGCGCCGTCGCGTTCGCGGTGGCTTCGTCCCTGTTCGCCGCCACGGCTTCGGCCCAGGCGAAGCTGGATCCTTCCAAACCGGACTTCACAGGCAACTGGCATCGCGTCGGCTACACCTCTGCCGTGAAGCCGGACCAGGGTGCGCTGCCGCTGACCGCGGAGGCGGCCAAAGCCTATGCGGCCAACAAGGTCGCTGCCGCCAAGGGCGACCGCACGCACGACAACACGTCGATCTGCCTGCCGGAAGGCATGCCGCGCCTGGCACTCAAGGCGCAGCCTTTCGAGATACTGCAGCGCCCGACGGTGGTCGCGTTCAACTACCAGCTGAACCGTCTCGTGCGCGTGGCCTACTTCGATGCCAAGCCTTCGGCGGAGAACCCGGAGTACTACCTCGGCGAGTCCATCGCGAAGTGGGACGGCAACGAACTGGTCGTCGAGACCTCGGGCTTCAACGACCAGACGCTGATCGATGATTCGGGCGTGCCGCATGGCACCGAACTCAAGGTGACGGAGCGCCTGAGCCTCGACAAAAACGGCAAGCGCATCAAGAGCCGCATCACCGTCGAGGATCCGGAGACCTTCACGGCGCCGTGGACGGTGACCGTGAACTACGAGCGCATGCCGGCCGGCTTCAAGATGCCTGAGGACGTCTGCGCCGAGCGCATCGGCAACACGGCGCCCCGCAGCCGCAACGCGAAGAAGTGACCTGACAGGCCACCCGGCGGCGCTGACGCCGGGTGTGCCGACGGGCTGACCTTTCCCGGACAGCGCCGTATCCTTGCGGCCATGAGCACACGACCGCTGAAGCTGATCTCCTCCATGGCCGCGCGCGAACTGCTGCGCGAGCTGTCCGACCAATACCAGACCGCGACGGGCGAAACCGTCGTCACGGAAGCCGCAGGCGGCGTTGATGTCGCCAAGCGCATCGCGGCGGGTGAAACGGCCGATGTCGTCGTCCTGTCGGACACCGCCATCGACAAGCTCATCACCGATGGCAAGGTGCTGTCCGGCAGCCGAACGGACCTCGTGAAGTCCGGCGTCGCCATCGCAGTGCACGAAAGTGCGCCTCTTCCCGATATAGGCAGCGAAGACGCAGTGAAACAAGCCGTGCTGGCCGCACGGACGCTGAGCTTCTCCACCGGTCCCAGTGGTGTCTATCTCGAAAAGCTCTTCGCCCGCTGGGGCATCCTGGACGTCGTGAAGCCGCGCATCGTCGTGCCGCCGCCGGGTATTCCGGTGGGCGCGCTGGTTGCGCGCGGCGAGGCCGAACTGGGCTTCCAGCAGCTGTCGGAGCTCATGAACCTCGCGGGCATCACAGTGCTCGGCCCGCTGCCGCCGGCCATCCAGACGCTCACGGTCTTCGCCGGCGGCATCGTCGCCGAGGGCAGCGACGCGACCCGTGCGCGCGCCCTGCTCGACTTCATGAACACGCCAGACACGGTGGCGACCAAGCAGCGGCAGGGCATGGAGCCGGCGGCATGATCCGCCGGGCTTGCGCGCTGCTCCTGCTGCTGTCGCCGCTGGCCGCGGCCGCTGCTGTCGACACCGTTTCGCAGCGGGACATCCCCTATGCCACGGTGGCCGGGCAGGCACTCGGCCTCGATCTGCACCTGCCCGCAGGCATCAAGCAGCCGCCTTTGGTCATCTACGTGCATGGCGGCGCCTGGAATGCCGGCAACAAGACCGCTTACCCCGCCTTCCTCGTCGAGAACGGCTTTGCCGTGGCGAGCCTCGACTTCCGCTCGACGGACCTCGCGCCGTTCCCGGCGAACGTCCACGACATCAAGGCGGCCATCCGTTTCCTGCGCGCGAAGGCCGGCGATTACGGTTACAACGCAGAGCGCATCGCAATCGCGGGCGCCTCATCGGGCGGGCACCTCGCGGCACTCGTCGGTGTCACGGGCGGCGTGGCTGCGCTCGAAGGCGATGAAGGCGACCACCTGCGCGCGTCCTCGGCCGTGCAGGCCATCGTCAGTTGGTTCGGTGCGAGCAACCTCACGACCATCCTCGCGCAGTCCACGCCCTTCGGCGTGGAGGTCCGGGAACCCGCTCTCAAACGCCTGCTCGGCGACCTGCCGGACAAGCGACCCGACGTGGCAAGGCTCGCAAGTCCGGTCTTCCAGGTCGATGCCAAGGATCCACCGCTGTTGCTGCTGCATGGCGACCAGGACCGCCAGATGCCCATCAACCAGCTGCATGAACTCGATGGCGCGTATGCGAAGGCTGGCCTGAAGGCCGAGACGTTGATCCTGCACGGGGTCGGTCATGATGGCGGCCCCTTCTTCCAGGGCGAGCCTGCTGCACGCGTGGTGGCTTTCCTGAAGCGCACGATCGGCGCGAAACGCTGACGCAGTCCGCCGCCGCGGCTATTCCAGCCGCTCCACCTTGCGCAGCGACGGGAACAGCTTCATCCACAGCAGCGCGACCGCGATCGTGCCAACGCCACCGAGCAAGGCGGCCGGCACCGTACCGAACAGCGCGGCGGTGACACCACTCTCGAACTCGCCCAACTGGTTCGAGGCATTGATGAACAGGAAATTCACCGCGCTCACGCGGCCACGCATCTCGTCGGGCGTCACCATCTGGACGAGCGAGAGCCGGATCACCACGCTGACCGTATCCGCTGCGCCCATCAGCACCAGCGACCCGAGTGACAACCAGTAATTCGTGGACAGCGCAAAGACCACCGTGAACACGCCGAACAGGATCACGGCCTGGAACATGCGATTGCCGACGCCACTCAGGATAGGTCGACGCGCGATCAGCGCCGTCATGACCAATGCGCCGATGGCCGGCGCCGCACGCAGCATGCCCAGGCCCATCGGGCCGGTGTGCAGGATGTCGCTGGCATAGATCGGCAGCAGCGCCGTCGCGCCGCCCAGCAGCACGGCGAACAGGTCCAGCGAAATTACGCCCAGGACATCGCGGTTGCTGCGAACGAAGGACACGCCCGCAAAGAGCGTGCGCCAGCCCGGCGCTTCGGGCGGCCGGGCATGACGCACCATGTGGATCGCGCCGTTCAGCACGCCCGCCAGCAGCCAGAGCACCGCGGTCACGACATAGGTCGCACCGGGCGAAATACCGTAGATGAAACCGCCGAGTGCCGGTCCGGCGATCGAGGCGATCTGGATCGCGCCGCTCGACACGGCCGTACCCTGCTGCAGCATGCGCGGCGGGACGATGGCCGGGAGCATGGCCGCCGCCGCGGGCCGCTCGAAGGCCGTGGCGGCTCCGAACACCGCAGAGGCGACATAGATGCCATACACATCGATGAAGCCCCCATAACTCGCCCAGGCGAGCCAGGCAGCCATCAGTCCCTCGATCCACTGGCACCACTGCACGACGCGCTTGCGATCAAAACGGTCCGCCGCATGACCGGCGAGGAAAGTGAGCACCGCAGTGGGGAGGAAGCTCACGAGGCCGACCATGCCCAGGTGGAAGGCGCTGCCCGTCAGCGTGTAGACCTGCCAGCCAACGGCCACGGCCACGATCTGCCGCGAGGAATTCGAGAAGGCCCTTCCGCCGAAGTACTGCAGGAAGGGCAGGTGCCGGAACAGCTCAGAGGCCATCAGGGCACGTTCGGGGGCACGTAGATCGCTTCGCCGTGCACGACCTTGTGCATCAACTGGTGGGAGAGGCCCAGCCCGACACCAATCGACGAGTTGCCACCCATGCTGACGCTGCTGCCGCCGGTGCCGATCACCATGCCCGGTTTTTCGCCCGCGCCCTGGAACAGGACCCCATTGGCCCCGAGCTTCGCGGCTTCGCGCCGGAGTCGCTCGAGCGCCGCATCGGTCTTGGCCTGGTCACCGAACTGAAAGGATCCTTCGCTGGAGGCATCCAGGATCGCGATACGGTCGTAATAACGCGGCGGTTCCATGTAGACCCGGACGTCCGCGGCGGAGATCGGCGGCCTGGGCTTTCCCACCAACACGTGCGACGAAGTGGCGCAGGCGGCGAGGAACAACACGCCGCAGAGGAGTGCCACAGGCTTCTTCATCAGAGCACCATCAGGTCCTGGCCTACGATCACTTCGCCGGCAAAGCCCTTGCGCACGCCCTCGACGAATTCGCTGGCCGCGTAATCGAGTGCACGCGGCGCGGAGAGGCCCGGCAACAGGTGGTTCAGGACCACCGTGCGCACGCCGGCTTCGCTGGCCATGCGCGCCACATCCGCCGGCGGGGAATGCGTTTCGGCGATATGGCGGAAGACGCTCTCGCTGTTGCCTTCGCTGGACGCGATGCGCGCCCGCCGCAGCATTTCCTGGTAAAGCCCTTCATCCATGATCTCGGACACGAAGTAGTCGGCGCCCCGCGCCAGCTTCACGATGTTCTGCGAATAGGCGGTGTCGCCGGTGAACACGATGGAACGGTCCTTCGTATCGAACCGCAGGGCCAGGGCACGATGCGCCATACGCGCGGTGTTGCGCGCCGGATAGTGGGTGTTCTCGACGGCCGTGACCGTGACGCGCGCGTCCTTGTGGACCTGCACGATGCGGTCGGAGACCACGACATCATGGCCGTGGTACAGGTCTTCGGGCTTGTGGGTCCGGCCCTCGTCCACGGTGCGGATCTCGACGTTGCCGCGGAAGGACAGGATCGAGCCCTCGACCATGCGCGCCGTACCTGGAGGCCCGAAGGCATCCACGCGCGCGGCGCGGCCGTTGGTCCACTGGAAGCTCAGCAGCGCGGGAAAGTCTGCGGTGTGGTCGTCATGCAGGTGCGTGAAGAACACCTGTCCGACGCGCAGATAACCCACCTGCGATTCGACGAGCCGCCGCAGCGTGCCGTAACCGCAGTCGACCAGATAAGGCACACCGTCCACCACCACAGCGCTGGCTGTCTGCGCACGGGCAAGGTCGATGCCCGGCCCGCCGCGCGTCCCGAGCAGCACGAGCCGCGTGCCCTTCATCGGCGGCGGCTCGGGCGGCACGTCGACGGCAGCAAGCCCCTCGGCACGCAGCTGCGCGACCGAGGGACGTGCCACCAGGGCCGGCAGCAGGGCGAGACCACCGAGCCGCAGCGCGGCGCCGAGCAGTTCGCGCCGGCCCTGCCTGAGCGACACGATCAGACGATCCGCTTCAGCTTGCTGAGGCGGCCGATCTCGACCCATTCGGCCACGAAGATATTGCCGTCGTGGTCGAAGCAGGCGCCGTGCGGGTGCTTGAACTGGCCCGGCACGAAGTCAGCGCGGTTCTGCGTCGTGCGCGCCGGATTCGGCTTGCCGGGCTGCTCGCCACCGAACGAGGACACGATCTGGTTGCCGCGCATGATGTGGATGCGGCCATCCAGGTCCGGCACCACGATCAGGTCCTTGTGCTGGTCGAAATGGCAGGGCTGGTTCGTGCCCTCGATCACATCGATCGGCTTGTCGTCGAGCGAGTAACGAACGATGCGGCGGTTGCCGCGATCGGCGAGCAACAGCACCGGATTGGCCGGATCGCGCGTGTCGATCCAGTTACCGTGCGGGTTGTTCGTGTTCTCGAGCGGCACCGGCGGACGCGCAGCGGGCGTTGCCGGCGGCGCAGCGGCGGCAGGCGCACCGGCAGCAGCCGGTGCAGGCGGAGCCGGAGGCGGTGCCGGACGCGGCGGCGGACCACCGAAGGTGCGCACCAGCTTCGGATACGAGGTCGAAGTTTCCTGCTTGTAATGGAACATGTGGTACGAGCCGTAGCCGTCACCCACCCAGAAGTCGAGCGTCTTCGGATCAACGCAGGTGTTCGTCGGACGGTAGTTCAGGCCGAAGGTGCCGCCAGGACCGGTGGCGCCGGGACCCTTCTGGTAGACCGGTGATTCCTGCGGATAG
The DNA here is from genome assembly GCA_947454665.1 of Pseudomonadota bacterium. Taxonomy (GTDB): domain Bacteria; phylum Pseudomonadota; class Gammaproteobacteria; order Steroidobacterales; family Steroidobacteraceae; genus ZC4RG30. The sequence goes on from CANGMU010000011.1 coordinate 10,424, forward strand.
CCAACCGTCCAGACTTCTTCACCTTTCAGCGTGCGCTTCGTGACGATGCCGTGGCGCTCGTCGGCGAAGTACAGGTATTCGGTGTTGCCTTCCTTCTGGATGTTCATGCCATGGGCGCTGTTGCGGAACATCGAGCCCCAGCTGCGCACGAACCGACCCTTCGGGTCGAACACGACGACCGCGTCACCGCGCGGGCTGTCCACGTGCACAGTGTGGTGCACGTAGATGAAACCATTCCGGTCCTGCACCACGGCATGCGTGTTGCCGTACTTGATGTACGACGGCAGGTTGTCGAGGCCCCAGTCATGCTCGACCTCGTACATGAACTCGCCCTGGCCCATGACCGGACGCTTGGAGCCGGACTTGCTCTCCGCGAGGATGATCGCCGGGGCGGCCATCGCTGCTGCAGCCGCAGCACTGCCCACCACGAATCCCCGGCGCGACAGACGCGGCGAGACTTTTGTGTTTTCGTTGTTGGATTCCATGTGCTTCCCGCATCCTGAAATTGATTGGCCGGCATTTTGCCGGCGAGTCGTTATAGCCCTGCCTCGCCGGCCGTCGCAAGCAAATGGAAGGGTTGCCCCGACAACCCATTCTCCGGTCCGACCGATTGGGCTAGGCTTGCCGTTACATGCCACGCTTGATGGCATCCGCACGAATCACAAGAACACGGAGACGGGGCGATGCAAAGCAAGGGACTCTCGATGCTGGTAATGGCAGTACTTGCCAGCACGGCCATGGCACAGGTGGAAATCGCCGGCCAGGCAACGGCCACCGGCACCTCGGTACCGAAGAACATCGCGGTGTCGCAGGCGCAGCTGGACGCGGCCGACAAGGACGCCGCGAACTTCCTGCACTCCAACATGAACTACGCGCAGACGCGCTTCCATCCGGCGACGCAGATCAACACGAAGAACGTCGCGCGCCTGAAGCCCGCGTTCCAGTTCCAGACTGCCGTGCTCGAGTCGATGGAGACGGCGCCGATCGTGGTCGACGGCGTGATGTACGTCACCACCTCCTACAACCACGTCTATGCGCTCGACGCCGTGACGGGCAAGGAGTTCTGGCACTACAAGCACAAGCTCGGTCCCGTGACGACATACTGCTGCGGCCCGAACAACCGCGGCGTCGCGGTGCTTGGCGATCGCCTCTACATGGGCACGCTGGATTCGAAGCTCGTCTCGCTCGAGGCGAAGACGGGCAAGCTGCTGTGGTCCTCGCAGGTCGGTGAGCCGGAAGACGGCTATTCCGAGACGATGGCCCCGGTCGCCGTGAACGGCAAGGTGCTGATCGGCACGAACGGCGGTGAATACGGCGTTCGCGGCTTCCTGAAGGCCTTCGACGCCAACACGGGCAAGGAGCTGTGGAGCTTCGCGACGATCCCGGCCAAGGGCCATGAAGGCGTCTGGGCAACCAAGGACGCGACAGGCCGCGACCTGCACCGCGACATCGCGGCGGAGAAGGCCCAGCTGGCAAAGGCCGGTGGCGACTTCTACAAGACGCTGGGCGGCGGCATCTGGATGGCGCCGGCCGTCGACCGCGAGACCAACACCGCGTTCTTCGTCGTCGGCAACCCGAGCCCGGACCTCTACGGTGCCGAGCGTCCGGGCGACAACCTGTACACGGACTCGATCGTCGCGATCGACCTCAACACCGGTGCCTACAAGTGGCATTACCAGTACATCGCGCATGACGTCTGGGACCTGGATGCCGTCTCGCCGGTGATCCTCACCGAGGCCAAGGACAAGAACGGCCAGATGCGCAAGGTCGCCATCCACGGCGGCAAGACGGGCCATGTCTATGTCCATGACCGCGCCACGGGCGAGCTGATCCGTTTCAGCGAGACGATGATTCCGCAGGAAAACATGTTCGCGCTGCCGACCAAGGCCGGCACGCGCATGCTGCCCGGCGCCAACGGCGGCGTGGAATGGAGCCCGATGGCGGTGAACCCGGCGCTGCGTCTCGCGTTCGCCGCGAACTTGCACCAGCCGATGACCTACCACGTCGAAGAGTCGAAGTACCCGGGCGGCAAGCTCTGGCTCGGCGGCGCCTTCAAGGTCATCCCGGGTGAGAAGCAGTGGGGTCGCCTGGCCGCCGTGAACCTCGACACCGGCAAGATGGAATGGAAGTTCGACACCGAGCAGCCGCTGATCGGCGGCGTGCTGGCAACGGCCGGTGGCCTGGTCTTCAACGGCGAAGGCAACGGCCTGTTCCGCGCCTTCGATGCGAAGACCGGCAAGATGCTGTGGGAGTACCAGTGCGGTGCGGGCGTCAACGCGCCGGCCACGTCGTACACCGTGAACGGCAAGCAGTACATCGCCGTCGCAGCGGGTGGCAACACGCAGCTCGACTTCAAGCGCGGCAACACGGTCATCGTGTTCGCCCTGCCCTGATGCGACGCTGGATGATGCAGGGCGCCCTCGCGGGCGCCCTTTTCATGTCCGCCTGGGGATTGGCCGCTGCGCAGGACGCGCCACCTGCCAAACCCGCGAAGGCCGTGGTCTGCGAAAGCTGCCATGGCCCGGGCGGTGCCTCGACGCAGCCGCAATACCCGGTGCTGGCGGGGCAGACCGCGCGCTACCTCTACCTGCAGCTGAAAGACTTCAATGAAGGCCGTCGCAGCGATCCGCTGATGTCGCCCATGTCCACGGACATGACGCGTGACGAGATGCGGGAACTTGGCGCCTGGTTCGCCGCGCAGAAGCCGCCGGTTTCAAGCTTCAAGGTCGATGCGGAAAAAGCGAAGCGGGGCCAGGCCAAGGCCGAGGAAACACTCTGCACGATGTGCCACCTCGGTGGCTTCGCGGGACAGAACGAAGTGCCGAAGGTCGCCGGCCAGTTCTACGAATACATCGTGAAACAGCTGACCGACTTCCGCGAGCACAAGCGCACGAACGACGCCGGGACGATGTCCAGCGTGTCGGGCACGCTGAATGACGCTGACATCGATGCCCTGGGACATTTCCTGGCGGGGCTCTAGCGGCGGATACCCGCCCAGTTGAAGAGGTCGTTGAACAGGGCTTCGCCGGTCGCCGGCAGGTCCTCGCCGGGCATCTCGTGGTTCACCACATAGCCCTGGCTCGCCAGCATCCAGGACAGCATGCGGTAGGACGCCCGGAAGCCCGTCAGCTCCGCGGGCGGGATCACGACCTGCTGACCGGGCACGACGGCGTTCATCGCATCGCACATGTAGATGCCATAGAAACCCATCAGGCCCCAGCGCCCGTTGCGCCGTTCCGCCGGATACAGGAAGCGCGCCTGGCTCGACAGCATCACGTCGACGCCGTGCGCGGTGCCGGGGATGTCGATGATGCCGACGAGGCTCGCCACGGCGCGATCGCCGGCCAGCCGCACGCGCACCGGCCCGAGACGATGCTTGGCCAGCACCTGCCGCCGTGCCATGTCCTTCGAGCCCTCGACGAAATCATGGCCATTGCCGGTGAACCAGCTGATCCGCACGTGCGAGTCCGGATAGAAGCAATCACGCATCTCGTCCCAGCGCCCGAGGTCGCGGCTTTCGCGTTCGGTGAGGATGAGCTGGGTGATGGTCGACACGTCGGTGGCGTCGAGCACGGACTGGGGCAAGGCTGGCGAAGTATTCTGCGTCATGCGGGCAAGGGTCCTGCGAGTTCAACGAGATTGCCGAAGGGATCGGCAAAGAAAGCGATGCGGCGCTCGATGGCCGGAATGTCGACGGGCTCCAGCACGATCTTCGCGCCGCGTGCCGCAAGGCGCGCCACCGTGCTGTCCACGTTCGCCACGCTGAAACAGACATGGTGGAAGCCGCGGTATTTCAGACTGTCGTTCAGGTCCGTCCACGGGCGTGCTTCGACCGGCGCAGGACTGCCGTCCCCGAACAACTCGATGTAGAAGCCGTCATCACCCGGCGGCGCGAGGAAGGCGAGCCGGATGTCGCCATAGTCCCATTCCGCGACGACGCGGAAATCCAGTACCTCGACATACCAGTCACGTGCCGCGACGTAATCCGGCGAACGGAAGGCAACATGGTGGGCGCGCCAGTCCGCGAAGGGAGAGGCCATCCGCTTGGGCGGCATTACGGTTTCAGACATGACTCACCTCGCCTTCATTCGACGCCGAATGCCAGCAGCGCATTGCCCGTGGTGCCACCCACGACACCGAAGCCGGAGCCGACATACACGCGCCCGTCGACGACGACCGCGCCACCGGATGCAATCGATCCACCCTTCGTCGGCACCTTGTTCACGGCGTCGAAGCTGCGGTTGGTTTCGTATTGCCAGAGCACGCGCCCGTCGAGCGCAGACAGCGCATTGAGCCGACCATCGCCGCCGCCGACGAACACCAGGTCCGGCGTTGCCGTGGTGCCTGCCGCATTGCCCGTGGGCTTGCCCTCGAAGTTCGTGCGCCAGAGCGGCGACAGATCCGACGTGTTCACGGCGATGACGCCGCCGGTCGTCAGCCCGTAGTAACTCACGACAGGACCGATCGCACCGCCCCACAGGATGCCGGTGGCGCGCACCTGCGTGCCGGTGCTGCTGCCGGGCGGGTTTTCACCGACGACAGGGCCGGTGAGGTTGCGGCGCCAGACCAGCGCACCGTCGCGGTCCGGATCCAGCGCGAGGATGTCACCGGGCTTCGTGCCCACCAGCAAGACCTCGCGGCCAGCCACCTTGCGCAGCACCACAGAAGCCGGAATGTCCCAGTCGGGCCCCTGCTGGGGCGGGCAGTTGTTCACCGCATCCTTCACCGGACAACCGACGAGAAAACTGTCGTTCTTGAAGACCTGGTAGGACCAGGCGACGCGGCCACTGTCCATGTCCAGCGCCATCACCGCATCGGAGGTCGGCGCAGCGGGCGCGGTCGTGGCATCACCCGTGCCGAAATACACGCGACGACGCGCGGAATCGACCGTCGGCGTATTCCATACCGGCGCACCGGACGGCCCGTACAGCATCGTGCCCGCGGCGTTCTTGCCCAGCGGCTTTGCGCCATCGGGGATCACCGGCGTATGCCAGCGCATGCGGCCCGTCGCTGCATCGACCGCTGCCACCGCACCGATGGACTGGCAGCAGGGATAGTCCTTCACTGAGGCGGCGATGCCCTCCCAGGACGAGACCGGCACATAAAGCCTGCCATCGTGGTACGCGGGCGCCGCCGTGATGCGGTTCGAATAGTGCTTGCCGACGTGGCGCGTCCACAGCAATTTGCCGCTGCGCGCATCCAGCGCATACAGGTTCGCCTGCAGGTCACCGAAGAACACGGCGGTGCGCATCGCGCCGTTGATCTTGAGGGTCGCAAGCGTCATCGCATTGCGCACGCCGGACTTCGCGCTGAAGGACCAGTACACGCAGCCGGTCTTCGCATCGAGCGAATAGATGTATCCCGTGTCCGCGCCGACGAACACTCGGCCATCGACGACCGTGGGCTGGCTGTAGGACGAGCTGGAGTTCGGCAGGCCGAAGGCCCACAACAGTTTCAGCTTCGACACGTTCGCGGCATCGAGTCGCGCATGCATGGCGGGCTGGAAGCGGGAGTTCATGCGATCCACGCCCCAGCCGTTCCACAGAGGGCCCGCATCGAGCTCGACCGGGCCACCATCCTGCGTACAACGATTGGGCATGTGCCGCGCATCCAGCGTGCCGGAAGCGCCCAGCGGCCGGCCGGAGAGCGATGCAGCGACCTTGTGCCGCTGCAAGTCGGTCAGCGTGTCGCCGACCGTCTTCATGATGCCCGTCGTAAGCGCCTTGAAGATGCGCTCCGGCGGCATGGCCCGCAGCTGGGCAGGCGTGGGCGCACGTTCGACGGCGGGGTTCCCATGGCAGGACGTGCAATGCTGCTGGAAGACGATGAAGCCATATTCGGTGTCATTCGTCGGCGACGTGTCGCCCGAACCGAATGCGGCTTGCGCAGCGGACACGGTCTGCGCGAAGGCGCAGAGCGAGAGCAGCAGGGCTGCATGACGCATGGACCACCCCTTTACTTTTGTTGTGCCCACCGTTGTACTCGAAACGACAAGGTCGGCGCAAAGACCGGCCCTGACTGACCAATCGGGGGTTCCTATGTCGAAGCATTTCACGCGTCGCGAGCTGCTGGCCACCGGCGCGCTCGCTCCTCTGGCCGCACCGGCCCTGGCCCAGATGGCCTCCGGGCCGATCGTTGAGACAGCGAGCGGCAAGGTCCGCGGCATCAGCGAGCGCGGCGTCCTCGTGTTCCGCGGCCTGCCTTACGGCGCGCCGACGGGCGGTGCGAACCGTTTCATGCCGCCGCAGCCCGTGAAGCCCTGGAAGGGCGTGCGAGACGCCGTGCTTTTCGGCTCGAGCTCCCCGCAGACGAGCCCACTCGGCAGCCAGCCGGATCCCATCATGGACGCGGCCCTGCCCCATGATCCGCCGGCCGTGCGCGAGGCCGAGGACTGCCTCGTCGTAAACGTGTGGACGCCGGCCGTCACCGGCAAGCGCCCAGTCATGGTCTGGCTGCATGGCGGCGGCTTCTCGTCCGGCTCAGCGGCCTATCCGCTGTACGACGGCGCCAACCTCGCCCGCGGCGGCGACGTGGTCTTCGTCGGCGTGAACCATCGCCTTAACGTGTTCGGCTATACGCACCTGGCCGGTGTCGGCGGCGAAGCCTTCGCCAGCTCGGGCAACGTGGGCGTGCTCGACATCGTCGAAGTGCTGAAGTGGATCCGGACGAACATCGCCGCCTTCGGGGGCGACGCGGGCAACGTCACGATCTTCGGCGAATCCGGTGGCGGCGCGAAAGTCTCGACGTTGCTGGCCATGCCGGCGGCGAAGGGCCTGTTCCACAAGGCCATCATCCAGAGCGGCCCGGGCATGCGTTCGGTCACCGCGGAAGATGCGAACAAGGCCAGCGCCCTGTTGCTGGCGGAACTGGGGCTCAAGGCCAACGACGTGAAGGGCCTGCAGGCCGCGCCGACCGAGGCCGTGCTGAAGGCCTATTTCGCGATCCAGCCGAAGCTGCGGGCAGCGGGCATCGGCGCCAGCTTCTCGCCGGTCGTCGATGGCCTGGCGCTGCCGCGCCATCCCTTCGATCCGGACGCGCCGGACGTATCGGCTGACGTGCCGCTCCTGATCGGCAGCAACCGCACGGAAGCCACCTTCCCGCCCTTCCTGCCGGACATCACGCAGCTGCAGCACCTGGATGAAGCCGGTCTGCGCGCACGCGTGAAGGGCATGTTCCCGAAGGGCGACGTGGATGCGGTCGTCACGACCTATCGCGCGGCGAACCCGACGGCTTCGCCCTTCGACCTGCTGATCTACATCACGACGGACCGCACGCTGGGCGCGAACACGATCGTGCTGGCGGAGCGCAAGCTCGCGCGCGGCAAGGCGCCGGTCTATGTCTATCGCTTCGACTGGGAAACACGCGTGATGGACGGCATCCGCCGCGCCATGCACACGGTCGAGATCCCCTTCGTCATGGACAACCTCAACAGCCAGGCCGGCCTGATCGGTACGCCGAAGGAAGGCCCCGCGCTGGCTGCCACGCTGAGCACGGCCTGGAGCACCTTCGCGCGCACCGGCGCACCGGCTGGCCCCGGCCTGCCGGCCTGGCCGTCGTACTCCACCAGCAACCGCAAGGTGATGGTCTTCAACAAGACCAGCTATCTCGCGGACGATCCGGGCGGCAACGAACGCCGCGCCGTGCTGAAGGCGATGGGCTGAAACGAAACAGGGCGCGGATTTCGCCGCGCCCTGTCCCTTCTGCCGCTGAATAGGATTACTTGGCGGCCGGAGCAGCCTTCCCCTCGGCGATCGCCTTCATCTTCTTGAGCGCCGGCTCGAAGCTCGCGCGGCGACGCGCCAGGTCGGCATCCTTCGCGGCCTGATCCGGCTTGTCCGAGACATCCAGCACCAGCGTGTAGATCAGCTTGGACGTCTTCTTCGAGACGACCTTCGCTTCCATGAATCCGTGGTAGAGGCTGTAGAACTGGCCTTCCCGGACCGGCTGCGTGTAGCCGTAGGATAGGTCCGTCTGCGCCACCAGGATTTCCAGCACGCGGCCGCCTGCCAGCGCACGCACGGTGCCCATGCCACCGTCACCCGAGGTGATCTTGCACTCCAGGCCCAGCCACTCCTGGATGTCGCAGTACTTGCCGACCTTCGCCCAGACCTCGGCCGCGGGACGATCGATGTCGATCTCCATGCGGACCGTCTTGTACTCCGGCTCCGCGGCCATCGCCTGGCCGGCCAGCATCAGGGCGCCGAGCGCCAGCATCTTCTTGATCATCACGTCTTGTCCTTGTTCTTGTGATTGTGGAATCGGGGCGCAAAGCCTACTGCGCCAGATAGCCGCCGTCGACCGGGGCATGGCAGCCCGTGAACCGCGCGACCTTGTCATTTGACGCGGCGCAGCCCCGCGGCGATGCTGCGACCGCATATGGCACAGATCCTCCAGTCCCTCGCCGGCATTGCCGGTTTCGTCGGCCTCGCCTGGCTGCTCAGCGAAAACCGCCGCGCCGTGCCCTGGCGCGCCGTCGTTGCAGGCCTGCTGCTGCAAACGGTGCTGGCCCTCGCCGCGCTGAAGCTGCCCTTCATCCAGACGGCCTTCCAGTCGATCAACAGCGCGCTGGGCTCGCTGGAAAAAGCCACGCAAGCTGGCACATCGCTCGTCTTCGGCTATCTCGGTGGCGCGAAGGCACCCTTCGACGAGACGGACCCGGGCGCCGGATTCATTCTGGCCTTCCGGGCGCTGCCGCTGGTCATCCTGATCAGCGCGCTGTCCTCGCTGCTGTATTACTGGCGTGTCCTGCCGCTGATCGTGCGCGCCCTGTCCTGGGTGCTGGAACGCGTGATGGGCATCGGCGGCGCGCTGGGGCTTTCCGCCGCGGCCAATGTCTTCGTCGGCCAGGTGGAAGCGCCGCTGGTCGTGAAGCCTTATCTCTCGCGCATCACGCGCGGCGAACTGTTCGCCATCATGACTGGCGGCATGGCTTCCACGTCGGGCACGGTGCTGTTCCTGGAAGCGGCCATCCTGCGCGACATCGTGCCGGATGCGATCTCGCACATGCTGATCGCCTCCATCATCTCGGCACCGGCGGCGCTGGCCCTGTCCTTCGTGATGGTGCCGCCGGGCGAGCAGCCCACGGGCGGAAAGCTTGCGATGAAATCGGAAGCCGAAAACGCGATGGACGCCATCACGCGCGGCACCTTCGACGGCGCCCAGCTGTTCGGCAGCATCATCGCGATGCTGATCGTCTTCGTGGCGCTGGTGACGCTGACCAACCTGATCATCGCACCGCTGTCGCTGCAGTCCCTGCTGGGCTGGTGCATGGCGCCGGTGGCGTGGATGTCCGGCGTGCCCTGGGCCGAGGCCCATGCTGCCGGCATGCTGATCGGCAGCAAGACGGTGCTCAACGAGATCGTCGCCTACCTGGACCTGGCGAAGATGACGGAGCTTTCCGACCGCACCCGCCTGTTGATGACCTATGCGCTGTGCGGTTTCGCCAACTTCGGTTCGCTCGGCATCCTGATCGGCGGCATGAGCGCGATGTGCCCGGAGCGACGCAGCGAGGTCGTGCAGCTGGGGCTGCGCTCGATCCTCGCCGGCACCTTCACGACGTGCCTGATGGCTGCAACGGTCGGTCTGTTCGTCTGATCGTCGCCGCGGCCGCGAAGAAAGGCCCTTTCAGGAATCGCCACAGCGTGCGGTGCGGGTTGTTGTCGCCCAGCTCTTCCATCGACGCACCGAGGATCGGCTTTTCACCGGGCTCCGGGATGTAGAGCGTTCCGGCCAGCTGGTCCCATAGCGTGAGCCCGCCGGTGATGCCGAAATTCTTGTCCCGATGCTTCAGCTGCGCGCCGTGATGGAACGGGTGGAAGTGCGGCGGATAGAAGATCTTGTCGAGCGCGCGGCCGAAGGAGATCGGCACGTGTGAATGCTCGAAGCCCTGCAGCACATGCAGGATCGCGCCGATGTAGGTCATGTACAGCGCACCGGTCGCGCTGGCCTCGACGCCGCAGAGATACATCAGGCCTCCGCCCAGCAGGCCGCCACCGGCATTCATGTAAAGCAGGCGGATGAACATGTCGACCGGATGCGTGCGGATGAAGATCGGGTGCAGCACTTCGGGCGAGTGGTGGCCCTTGTGGAACTCCCAGAAGAACGCGACCTTGTGGCCCTGGTAATGCCAGGCAAAGCGCGCGATATCCGCCCCCAGCAATGTGAAGACAACCTGCAGCAGCACCGCCCAGCCACCGGCCGGAACGGCCCAGGCCACTGCGCCATAGTGCCGCAGGAGCCAGACCTGCACCGCACCGGCGCCGATGGTCAGACCGGCGAAGAGCACGAAGTTCGCCACCCAGGAGAACGGCAGCCAGGCCAGGCCCACCTTGAACGACCGGTGCGTGTAGATGGATTCGGGGAAGAGGTGCTTCAGCGCGCCGAGCAGAGAGAAGGGCTCGCCCTTTCGACGCAGGAAAAACAGGTAGATAAAGGTCCCCAGCACGATGAAGCCGACGTAGGACTTCAGGACGTTCCCCATCGACCCCAGCGCGAAGCCGAGGAAAGGCTGGTGCGTCGATTCGCTGTGGGGAACCAGGTATTCCCAGGCCCATTGGCCCACTGCCACCAGCATGTCGTGAAGCTGATCCATCATGACCCCCGGGATCCAGGCTCTAGTTGTTATCGGCCGACCCTATCACCGGCCTCGAAGCCCTTCCACCCCGACTGACCTGCCGGTAGGCTTGTTGACTTGCCAAGGAGTGATCGACGCCATGCAGATCGAAAACCTCATCGAGAACCTGATCTACAAGGCCCGTTGGATACTGGTGGTCTTCCATCTGGTGCTCGTGGTCTCGCTGGCAGGCTTCGCCGCGAAATTCGTCACGATCTTCTGGCACTACATCTCGCACGTCTTCGTGCTGAGCGAAATCGAGACGTTGATCGAATTGCTCAGCCTCGTCGACATGACACTTCTAGCCAACCTGATCCTCATCGTGATCTTCAGCGGCTATGAGAACTTCGTATCGATCATCGGCGTGGCGGTAGACAGCCCAGACCGGCCGAAGTGGATGGGCGAAGTCGATTTCAGCGGCCTGAAACTCAAGCTGATTGGGTCGATGGTCGCCCTGTCCGGTATCAAGCTGCTGGGCACGTTCCTGTCGATTCCTGCTGCAGAAAGCAACGTACCCGCAGGCTGGACCTCACACGACACGCACCTGGCCTGGATGGTGATCATTCACCTGACTTTCGTCGTGACCGGGGTGCTGTATGCCTGGTCGGAGCGACTCTCCCACAAGCCCGGCAAGGGGCATTGAATGCCGCAGCCAGCTGCCGCGTTGCCTAACGCAGCTGGCTGTCCTTGCTGCCGCGACGGTTATAGCTGCTGAAGGCGGATTCCTCCGCATCGGCGGCGGACTGGCAGTTCACGCACAGCCGAACCCCCGGCACGGCGTCACGCCGGGCTTGCGGGATCTCGGCTTCACACGCTTCGCAGTGCGCAAGGCCAGGGCCTTGGGCGAGCCGCGCACGGGCTCGCGCGACAGCATCCTCGATGCTGTCGTCGATCTGCTGCTGCACAGCGCCGTCAGCTGTCCAGCCACCTGCCATCGCACACCTGCTTCATCGGTAACATCCTGCGGCGCGTCGGAGCTCGTCAGCCTGGTTCCTTTTCGAACCAGCCCGCCAGGCAATCCTTGAGGCTCTGAACGGTGACGGGCTTGGCAAGGATGTCATCCATGCCCGCTTCGACGCAGCGTTCGCGCTGCTCGAGGAAAACGCCCGCGGTCAGCGCAACCACCGGCACGCGCGACACACCCGACTCCGTCTCCCAAACCCGGATCCGCCGAGTAGCTTCGAGGCCGTCCATCTGCGGCATCTGGATGTCCATCAGGATGAGATCAGGCTTGAGGCCCTCGCGGACCTTCTCGAGCGCCTGCACCCCGTCGTTCGCCAGC